>JAAWCC010000023.1 GCA_022792975.1 Clostridia bacterium
CAAGAAGATTTTCGCTTAAGCCGTCCGAGAAGGAACGCGCTTCAAAGAAAATCCCTTTTTGCCTCTAAATTTAGACTTTAATTCACTAATTAATTCTTCACTATCTTCTACAATAAAAATTTCTTGTATCATTGTTTTGATTTACTCCTTTTTACCCTTTAGTGTTCTAGAAACTCCTTCAACATCTGTTGCTGTAATTGTAACAAGCATACGCTCCTCACCAATTGGATATACATGAGTAAATTCTTTTTCACCATTAACTTCAAAAGTTTCTTCAGGGTTTGCGTTGACTTGTATTTTAACAGTATCAATACCTTCCTCATCAGTTACAATAATGTGTAAATCATTACCTTTAATATAACGTTGTATTTCAGGTCTCTTATTTCCTTTAACCTCTTGTTTTTTAGTTAATGAAATGTTATCACTATTTACAGCTGTAACATAAAGAGTATTAAGTCCAGAAGGAATTTCAGTCATTTGCTCAATAGAAATATCTCCCTCCTCATTAGGGAATATTTTCTTTTCCTCGTCTGAATTCCATTTATATGTCATATAAGCCATTCCAGTGACATCTGATGCAGTAATTTTCATATCTGAATTATTTACAACAGCTAAATCAATTGCAATTCCGTCATATTCACAAGCAAAATCCATTTTAGTATCTTTACCATTAATATCCACCGCAACAACATGTAAATTACTTATACCAGAAGGAATACTTATATTATTAATCATTACTTCATTTTTAGAATCTCCATTTACGATTTTTTTATCATTATCATTCCAATTATATTCAACTCTTACAATACCTTTATTGTGTTTAACAGAGATAGTTGCAATGTTTCCGGTCTTTTGCAAATTCAATTTCAGGTCTAGTATCATCCTGCTGAGTACTACTAGAAAAACTAAACGAAAACAAGTGATAAGTACCTTTTACAAAAAAAACTATGCCTAAAACAATCATACAAATGGCAAAAAATCTAACAATAGTCTGAATAGGCAAAGGTCCGAGAAGGCTTACCAGTTGAAGTATATAATATCTGATTCATAAATAAAATCACAATCCTTTCATATGTTTAACACAAGTATAACACAAGCAAAAAAATTTGTAAATAAGAAAACTGTGCATATTGCAAAATTTCTAAAGAAATAGTATAATAAATGTAAATTCTATTAAAGAAATGAGGAAATAATAAAATGTACGAAAATTTCAAGGAATTAATTAGTAAAGAAGCACTAGACAAAAGAATAGCAGAGCTTGCAGAAGAAATCGACAAGGATTACCAAGGAAAAGAAGTAACAATCATATGTGTAATGCGAGGCGCAGTATTTTTTACAGTAGAATTAACATTAAAAATGAAAACAAAATTAAAATATGAATTTATCACAATATCAAGTTATGAAGGAACAGATTCAAGTCGGAGAAGTGACTTTAAGAACTGACCTAAGAGATTCAATAGAGGGAAAGGATGTACTTATTGTTGAAGATATAGTAGATACAGGAAGAAGTATGAAGTACTTACTTGAGCATCTATGGTCAAAACATCCAAGAACCATGAAAGTATGTGCATTAGTAAATAGAATAGGAAGAAGAGAAGTAGAAGTTCCAGTGGATTATATTGGTTTTGATGCACCAAATAATTATGTGGTGGGCTTTGGATTTGATATAGATAATAATTATAGAAACTTACCATATGTTGCTTATTTAGAGGGATAATGATGTTTAATATTGAAGAAGAACTAAAAAAGCTTCCGCGGAAAACCACGGTGTATATTTAATGAAGGACAAGAATGATAAAATAATATATGTTGGAAAAGCAATTTCATTAAAAAATAGAGTAAGACAATATTTCAGAAAAAACAATAAAACTGCAAGAATAGAAAAGATGGTTTCACTAATAGACCATTTTGAGTATATAGTTGTAGACAATGAAGCAGAAGCATTAATTTTAGAATGCAATTTAATAAAAAAAAACATGCCACAATTTAATGTACTTTTGAAAGATGACAAAAGCTATCCATACATAAAAGTTACATTGAAGGAGGAATACCCCAATATATATATAACAAGAAAACTCATAAAGGATGGCTCAAAGTATTTTCGGACCATATGCAAATTCAGGCTCTGCAAAAGAGATGGTAGATTTTATAAAAAAGAGGTTTAAAATAAGACAATGTAAAAATTTTAAATCAAACAAAAGAGTCTGCTTAAATTATCATATTGGTAGGTGCCTAGGACCATGTGTAAATGACGTGCCAAAAGAAGAATACCAAAAGCAAATAGACCAAATTTTGCTATTACTAGAACGGAAAAATAGAGAAAGTAAAAAAAGAACTAGAGGAGGACATGAAGAAGGCAGCAATAAACCAAAAATATGAAGAAGCTGCCCTTCTTAGAGACAAAATACAAGCAATAGAAAATATAACGCAAAAACAAAAAGTATCAAATGCAATAGAGAATAACATTGACGTTATAGGAATAGCAAAAAATGAAGTACGGAGTATGTGTGGAGGTATTTTTTGTGCGTGGAAGCAAAATGATAGGCAGAGAGCATTATTTCTTAAACGAGTTAAGAGATATGGAAATAAGAGAAATAATTTCAGGCTTTATAAAGCAATACTATCTAGAAAATGAAAACCCTCCAAACAAAATAATGTGTGAAGAAGAAATAGAAGATGAAGAAATAATATGCGAGATATTATCAGAAAAGGCAGGTAGAAAAGTAGAAATAAAATCTCCGAAAAAAGGAGAAAAACTTAGATTTGTAGAAATGGCAAAGAAAAATGCAAAAGTGACATTGGAAAATAAACAAGAGGATAAGCTTGAAATATTAAGCGAATTGAAGGAAAAGCTAAACTTAGAGAAATTTCCAAATAAAATAGAAACCTTCGATATATCAAATATATCAGGAACAAATATTGTAGCACGGAATGTGTGTCTTAAAAGATGGTAAAATAAATAAATCACTATCAAGAAGGTTTAAGATAAAAACTGTATTTGGTCAAGATGACCCAAGATGTATGAGTGAAGTAATAGAAAGAAGGATAAAGCGCTCTCTGGAAAATGAAAAAGGAGGATTTGGTGAATTACCAGACTTAATATTCGTAGACCGGAGGAATTACGCAAATAAGAGCAGCACTAAATGCATGTGATAAATGCAAAGTGAAAATACCAATTTATCGGAATGGTAAAAAATGATAAGCATAGAACAAAGGCATTAATAAATGAACAAAGACAAGAAATTGAGCTTTCAGAAAATGCTCTAAATCTAATTACAAGATTTCAAGATACAGTACACGATACTGCAATAGAATATCATAGAAAGTTAAGAGATAGAGAAATGACTAAATCAGCATTAGACGAAATTGAAGGAATAGGCGATAAGAAGAAAACTGAATTATTAAAGAAATTTGAAAGCATAGAAAAAATTAGAAATGCAAAAATCAGTGAACTTACAAAAATAAAGGGAATAAATGTGGAGTTAGCACGAAGAATAAAAGAAAACTTAGAATAAAGCAATAATTTTTCTTATAAAAGTTGTACTAAGGATAAGCCCTCCTGAATAAATATTAGGTGAGGGGGGGATTACATATGAGTAAATTTATGAAAATTATTATTGGATTAGGGGCAGTGTTTTTTGTTGTGTACTTAGTGTTATTAGCTAGTTTTTTTAATATATTAAATAGCTTCTAGTTTGTACCTCCATTTTGGAGGTGGTTTTAGAAAGGATATAGTAATGAATGTAGCAGAGAATTGGAATGAATATGAATTAATTGATATGGCTAATGGTGAGAAGCTGGAGAGATGGGGGGATATTATTCTTATTCGCCCTGACCCACAGATTATTTGGAAACAGAAGCAACATCCTGAGTTGTGGAGTAGTGCTAATGCTAGGTATCAGAGGAGTAAGACAGGAGGAGGTGCTTGGGAGTATAAAAAGAGACTTCCTGAGGCATGGAAAATACACTATAATAATTTGACATTTAATATTAAACCTATGGGATTTAAGCATACTGGACTTTTTCCTGAGCAAGCAGTTAATTGGGATTGGATGATTAACAAAATCCAAAAAGAAAAAAGAGAAGTAAAAGTACTAAATCTTTTTGCCTATACAGGTGGGGCAACAGTTGCTTGCCTTAGTGCAGGAGCCAGTGTTTGTCATGTGGATAGTTCTAAGGGAATGACAGCTTGGGCTAAGGAAAATGTTCAAGACTCTGGGCTTGCTGATAAAAAAATTAGGTATATTGTTGATGATGTGATTAAGTTTGTAAATCGAGAGATTAGGAGAGGAAATAGTTATGATGCCATAATTATGGACCCTCCTTCTTATGGTAGAGGTGCAAATGGAGAGATATGGCAGTTTGAAGAAAATATTTCTGAGCTTATCCAGCTTTGTATGAAGGTTTTATCAGATAATCCATTGTTTTTCTTAATAAATTCCTATACAACAGGTATATCGGCAATGGTTCTAGAAAATATTTTAAATCTAAATTTTAATAACAAATATGGGGGAAGTATTACATCAGGAGAAATAGGACTTCCTATGGAGGAAGCTAAATTAGTATTACCATGTGGAATTTTTGGACGTTGGGAGAAATAAAATGCAGAAATTAAAGGTTATATATGAGGACAATCATATAATTGTAGTAGAAAAAATACCTAATATACCTTCTCAAGGTGATAAAACGGAAGATTTGAGTATGCTAGAAATTATAAAAGAATATTTAAAAGAAAAATACCATAAGCCTCGGTAATGTTTATCTTGCATTAGTACATAGATTAGATAGACCTGTTCGGACGGTGTTATGGTATTTGCGAAAACCTCAAAAGCAGCAGCAAGGCTTAGCGAAAGTGTAAGAGAGAGGAGCCTTGAGAAGGAATATTTATGTATCGTAGACCGGAAGTCTAGAACAGGAAAAAGGAGCTTTAGAGAATTACCTTTTGAAAAATCAGACTAAAAATAGCAGTAAAGTAGTCAAAGAAGGAACAAAAAATGCAAAATTAGCAAAATTAGATTATGAGGTTATAAAATATAATCCAGAAATTAATTTATCAGTATTAAAAGTAAAGTTACATACAGGAAGACATCATCAAATAAGAGTACAGCTTGCAAATATTGGACATAGTATCTGTGGAGATCAGAAATATGGCACACGTGGAAGGCGGAAAACAAATTGCACTTTGGGCATATAAATTAAAATTTGAGCATCCTGTTACTAAAGAAGTATTAGAGTTTATTGATGCACCAGAGAAAGTTGGCTCATGGAAGATATTAGAAGACATGCAAATAAATTCATAAATAAATGAAAATATTATATTAAAAGGAAATATAAAAATTATACAAGAAAAATAAAATAATTTGTAAAAAAATTGATAATAAATAAGAATAAAGTCGTAAAATGAGATATATACAGTTAAAAACCGGTATTTTAATAAGTATATAGTCTTTAAAGAAAGGAGAAAGATAGCAGAAGCAGTAACAAAATAATTAAAAAACCAGATTTAAATAACAATATTTCCAAAATTCGATGAGAAATCATCAAAAAATCCCTAAGCAATTTCGCTTAGGGATTTAATTACTTTTTGTTATCAAAGGCAGCTAAAAAACTAGCCTTATATTTTGGACCAATATAACATTCCAAGCCCGAATTAAATAAGATGGTATTACTAGAAAGCTCAACAGAGCTTATATTGTTAATATTTACAATATAAGATTTGTGGCATCTTACAAAATTGGGAGGCAAATCCGCTGATAACTTATTGAAGGAGCTATATGTTTCGTAAGATTTAACTTCGGTTTGAAAAATTAATTTCATTCCATCACGCTTGATATAAAATATATCCTCCTCATTAATAAAAGTTTTATTATTTACTGAAATAAAATTATTTGAACAAGAACTTACATCAAAAAAAAGCCTAGACAAAGTACTTTCAAGCCTCTCAATTGAGAAGGGCTTTAATATATAATCAAAAGTTTTTACATGAAAGGAAAGATATACATACTCATAATAAGAAGTAGTAAAAATAATATATAAATTTTTATTCATATCTCTAATTTTTTTAGCAGCTTCAATACCGTTTAAACCAGATTTAAAAACAATATCCATAAAAATAACATCTACTTTATTATTAGATACATAATTTATCATATCTGCAATATTAGTAGATCTAAAAACAATGCTTGCATCATAATCATGCTTAATAAATAATTTGTTCAAAGAGCCTTCAAGATTGCTCATGAATTTAGAACTATCGTTGCATATAACAAAATTTAACATTATTTTCTCCTTTGTATAAAAATATATATTATTTTAATACAAAAATCCTGTAAAATGGAAAAAGACAAAAAAAATCAAAAAATGACGAATTGTGTCGATTTGAGAAAAGTTAAAATCTAAGCATTTTTAATTAATTTTATGAATAAAATTAATTAAAAAATGGGGGAGTAATAATGAGGCAAATTAGAAAAAAGTTATCAAGAATGGCATTAGTGATTATAGCTTTAATAATATGGTGTGTATATACATATGGGAAAAATCCTCAAAGCATATATACAAGTGCTGGCATAATAAGTAATACAAAAATTGGATGGGGAATAAAAAGAGCAG
This sequence comes from Clostridia bacterium, assembly GCA_022792975.1. The sequence goes on from JAAWCC010000023.1 coordinate 6,610, forward strand.
ATAATCATAATCAACCAGAGCTTCGGAAAGACAAATTTAGAGCTAATGAAAAAATATGAGGGCATCTGTATAGGAAATAGTGAAAAAAAATATGTTTATCTCACATTTGACGAAGGATATGAAGCGGGATATACAGAAACAATACTCGATACATTAAAACAAGAAAATGTATCAGCTACATTTTTTGTAACAGCACATTATATAAATACAGCATCAGACATAGTGCAAAGAATGATAGATGAACGGTCACACAATTCGGAAACCATACAGTAAATCACAAAAGTTTGCCAGATTTAAGTGAAGAAGCAATAAAAACAGAAGTAATGAGGCTACACCAAACTATATTTGAGAAATATGGATATGAAATGAAATACATAAGACCACCTAAAGGTGAATATAGCGAAAGAACTTTAGATATAACAAGGAATTTAGGATATACAAATGTAATGTGGTCACTTGCATATGACGATTGGGACGAAAATAAACAAGGAAGGCAGGAATATGGAAAAAAGAAGGTGCTAGATAATATACATCCAGGAGCAGTTATACTACTACATGCAACATCAAAGGATAATTCAGAAATATTAGGCGAAATAATCAAAGAAGTAAGAAATATGGGGTACGAGTTTAAAAAAATAGACGAATTTGAAAAATAATTATAATTTTACTTGGGAGGGAATAAAAGTAGTTTTAGTTTTGACTTTAGCTATTTTTATTTCTTACCAAAAGAATACATATTCTTTATTATTAATTATACACATCAAAATAAAAAATTAAACAAAAAACCAAGAAAAATCATATATAAAAAAGAGAAGCCAAGGAAAACATATTTTAGATATAGTATCCTTGTGGTTGACAAGCCTAGGGAATTACTGTATAATACCCTTAGGTGAAAACAATTTGGAAAAAAAAATAAGAAAAAATAAGAAAAAAATAGCTGATAAAGCAATACCAGCTTATAGGCTAAAAAAAGCAACAAAAGCAATGATAATGATATTTTTACTTCTTGTAGGCAGAATTGGATGGATACAGTTTGTTCAAGGTGCAGAATTAAAAGAACTTGCCTCGAGACAACAAACACTCAATAATACAATTAAACCTAAAAGAGGTAATATATTTGATAAAAATGGAAAGGTGCTAGCTACAAGTGCTCAAGTAGACACAATAACAGTCAATCCGTCAAAAATAGTAGTTGAACATGATGACGAGGAAGTGGAGAAAATAAAAACAGCAGAGTACAAAAAAAAGGTAGCTCAAGGATTAGCAGATATATTTTCACTAAATTATGACGAAGTACTTACAAAGCTTCAAAGTACTAAAAGCACAGAAAAGATAGCCGAGAAAGTAGATTATGAAGCGGTAGAAAAACTACAAGCTTGGATGAAAGAAAATAAAATTGAAGCAGGAATAAATATAGATGAAGATAGCAAAAGATACTATCCACATGATAGCTTAGCTTCACATTTGATTGGATTTACAGGAACAGATGAGCAGGGATTATATGGAATAGAATTAAGCAAAGATAAAGAGCTTGCAGGCTTAAATGGAAAGATTGTTACAACAGGAAGCGGAAGTGCAAAAAGGCAAGAAATTTCAAATGATTATGAACAATATATTCCAGTAGAAAATGGCTCAGACCTTTATTTAACAATAGATGTAACTATTCAAGCAATAGTGGAAAAATATCTAAAAGAGGGTGTAGACAAAAATGAAGCACAGGCGGGATCTGCAATATTAATGGATCCAAAAACAGGAGAAATCTTAGCAATGGCAACATATCCAAGCTATAATTTAAATGAACCCTTTACAATAAATGTTGAAGAAGACAAAGAAAAGTGGGAGGAATTTACATCAGAAGAAAGAAGAGACAAACTTCAATATATGTGGTCAGATAGAAATTTAAGAACATATGAACCAGGGTCAACATTTAAATTAATAGTATCAGCAGCAGCATTGGAGGAGGGAATGATTACAACAGATTCTCCAAACGATTTCCAGTGTGAGGGAGTTACAAAAATAGGAGATGACACAGAAATAGGTTGTGCAGGGCACGAGGTTCATGGAAATCAAAGCCTTAGAACGGCGCTTAGAAATTCTTGTAATGGTGCCTTCATTAAATTAGGACATACAATGGGAGCTACAAGATTATATAAATATTTTGAAGCCTTTGGTCTTTTTGAAAAAACAGGTGTAGGACTTCAAGGGGAGATTTCAAGCAGATTCCACCCACTTCAAGAGGTTGGACCAGTAGAACTTGGAGTAACATCATTCGGACAAAGATTTGATATAACTCCAATACAGCTTATAACAGCAGTATCAGCAATTGCAAATGGACGGAAATTTAATACAACCAAAGGTGGTTGGAAAAATGATAAACACAGATACTGGAACAGTTACAGAAACCGAAACAAAGGTAATAAGAAAAGTAATTTCAGAGGATACCTCAAAGAAAATGAGGGACATGCTTAAAACAGCATCAGAAAATAGAGAGAAGGTATACGGAACGGTCGAAGGATATACAGTAGGAGGGAAAACAGGAACATCTGAGCCACCAGTAAATGACCCAGATGTAGGGTATGCAGTTTCATATACAGCAATTGCGCCAGCAGAAGAACCTAAATTAGTAGGGCTAGTAGTTGTATATAAACCCGCAACAGAAAATCCATATGGTAGTAGAATAGCAGCACCAATTTTGTCAAACATATTTACAGAAGTACTTCCATACATGGGAATAGCATCAGAAAACTCTAATACTACTAGTGCAGGAGTAGCTTCAGCTAAAACAGCAAAAGTACCAGAGGTAATTAATAAGACATTAACAGAGGCAAAAAAATCACTTGAGAACTTAGGTTTTAAAGTAACTATCCCAGAAGGGGTAAATGCAAATTCAGTTTTAGTAACAGAACAAGTGCCAGCAAAGAACACCTCTGTTATGGAGGGTGCAAATGTAGTACTATATACAGAAGGAAATAATGTAAGAACTTCAGTAAATGTGCCAAACCTAGTACGGAAAGACATTATCAGAAGCAAAATCAGCACTAGCCGATTTAAAACTAAATGTACTTTATACAGGAAGTGGAAAAGTTAAAAGCCAAGACAAAAAAGAAGGAGAAAGTCTAGAGCAAGGCAGTATAGTTACATTAAAATTGGAATAAATTAAAAAGGTTTGAAGTAAAATGGAATGTATAGATGTAAAAAATGGATATACTAATAAGGATATAAATAAAATAGTAAAATACATAAGCTTAGGGGGAATTGTTATTCTCCCTACTGATACTGTTTATGGAATTGCGGCAGATGTAGATAATGTAGGAGCAGTTAAAAAAATTTATGAAATTAAAAATAGACCAATAACTAATCCAGTGAATATATTAGTTTCAAATCTAGAAATGATACAAAATGCGACTAAAAAGATTACAGAAACAGAAAAGAAAATAATAAAGAAATTTTTTCCAGGGGCACTTACAATAATTTTTGAAAAAGACAAGAAAATATCAAATATAATAACAGCAGGACTTGATACTGTTGGAATAAGAATGCCAAATAACAAGATGTTATTAGAGATAATTGAAAAGCTTCGGAAGACCAATAGTTGCAACAAGTTGTAATATGACAGGAAAGCCAGAGGATAATGAAATTGAACAAATTTTAGAAGAATTTAGAGAAAAAGTGGATTGCATAATAGATGGTGGAACTATAAAAGAAGGAGTACCATCAACAATTATAAAAATAGAAGACAATACAATAAAAATTTTACGCCCAGGAATAATTAATAAACAAGAAATAGAGAGGAGGATAAAAGAATGATATCGTATTTAATAACTTTTTTGGTAAGTATGATTCCAATAATAGAACTTAGAGGTGCAATTCCGATAGGAGTGGGAATGGGACTATCTTATTTTGAAGCATTTACAATTAGCTTTATTCGGAAATATAATACCAGTATTTTTCATAGTAAAGTATATAAGACCAATATTTGATTTACTTCGGAAAAATAAAATTTTTAAAAAGAATAATAGATTGGGCAACAGAAAAAGCAACTAAAAAGATAGCAGAAAGTAAAAAACTAAAGACAGCAACACTATTAGGGGTATACCTATTTGTAGCAGTACCACTCCCTGGTACAGGTGCATGGATGGGGTCACTTATTGCGAATTTCCTAGAATTAGAACCTAAAAAAGCAATACCACTAATAATTGCAGGGGTATTTACAGCAGGTATAATAATGCTTGGAGTAACAGCACTTGCAGAAGGAGGATTGAATATTATTTTTTCACATACAGCTAGTTGATATTTGTAGTGACATGGTTTTTTAACAAATTTTTTTTAAAGCATTTACAAATTATGTAAATCGTAGTATAATGGAAGCTGAAATAATGGGAACCCATACCATTATTTGAAAAAAGCTACGAGTGCGATAAGCCAAATGTAGCGAAAATTGAAAGGGGAAAAGATGAACATGGGCAAACGGTTGAAAAGGATAGGTGAGAGGGAGAAGGAAATCTTTGCGAGGTGCCTAACGATTATAGGGGTAGCAGCGATATTGGCTGTTCTAGCATTGGAGCAGCTTGAAGAAGCTAAGCACTTTGCGGACGGCACTTATATCAATGATGTGGACTGCTCAAAATTGACAGTAGAGGAGGCAAGGTTGAAGCTTGAGCAGGATCAAGTTATGTTAGCCTTTGCGGACGGCTCACAATTGAGTGTACCAGGAAATCAGCTGGGTAGAAGTATCTGCGATACATCAGAACTTGAAAAGCTTCTTATGGAGCAGAAGGACGCAGGTAACGACCCCCCTAAGGCATTTGAACTCTCAGATGGTGTATACAAGGTAGAATTAAACACCATGAAGTCGTGCCTTGAGTATGCAATGCAGAAATGCACAGTGCCAATATCCCAGAAGCCAGAGAATGCATATCTACGTTTAAGTGAGGAGGGGTATATCGAGATTGTACCTGAGGTCCAAGGAAACTTTATAAACGTAGAGGATGCAGTTGAGTATGCGAATAAAGCTCTAATCCGGGGAGACGATTTCATATTATTTACTCCAGTGACAGAGGCTTATCCTGAGATTAGAACAAACAACGCAGAGCTGGCTCTGAAAGCGGACGAGCTTAACAAAGTTTTGAGAGCAGAAATTAGATACACACTGTCAGATGGAAGCACTCATGCCTTAGACCATGATGTTACAGCAAAGTGGCTTAAGCAGGACGAGTCTGGTGAATATTATATCAATTTAGAGGAGGAGCTTACAAGCTTTCTTGAAGGGCTTAACCAGAAGGTCCAAGAGCTCGGGGCAACAATGGAATTTATTGACAGAGAGGGAAAAGCCCACAAGCTTCCAGTTGAGAAAAATCACAGAAACTCAGTTGATATTGAAGCTGAGAGGATAGCCCTTATGGATGAGATAGAGTATGGTGGGAAAGCTGAGAGAGCTCCTATCTATGCGAGATTTAATTCCATGGAGACATTCACAACACGTGCTGAGTTATGTCGTGCTGAGCAAAAAGTCTATTTTTATCTGAACGGAGAATATGCAGCAGAGGTAGACGGAGATCCCACTATAACAGGAACAGCAAATACCAAATGGGAAACTCCTTTAGGAGTGTTCTTTGTAATACACATGCAAAGCCCCAAAACATTTAAGACATATGGGGGAGAATCGGATTTTTGGATTCAGTTTACAGACGATGGAATAGGCTTTCACGATGCATCTGGACGAGCGGTTAGTGAGTTTGTACCTGAAACGTATTTGAAGCATGGCTCTCATGGCTGTGGAAATCTGCTGCATCATACTGCGGAGTTTTTCTATGAGCATAGCTATTTAGGCATGCCAGTAATTGTTTACTAAACTTGAATAAATAAGCGAATATCTAAATCAACATGCGGATAATTGTTCATTAAACCCAAGCAAAAGGAGACAGGCAAATCAATTTTTGATTTTACCTGTCTCCTTTTTTAATAAAATGGCAGTCTAAATAACATTTAAATTTTATTGTAAACTTGTAAATACTAGGGAATAAAGCAACATAAATAATAAGCTTAGAAAAATCAAGTAATTTGTAACATTTACTATGAAAATGTAATATAAATTTAATATTTCAAAAAAATCCAGCAAAATTATGAAAACCCGTAAATACATAAAAAATCGACACAAGAATTTAGCATTTGACTAAATTTTTTTTTTACTTATAATAAAGGGGAAAGATTTAAAATCAAGAAAGGAAGCAAAAGAAAAAGAAATTGAAAAAAGAAATAAAAAATAAAAAAGCAATAGTAATAGTTATTTGCTTCATACTTTCACTATTTCTAAATACATTATCAATAGCAGCTACAAATATAAATATAACCAGCAAGCTCAGTGAAGAAACAGGAGTAGAAAAGAATGTAGAAGGTTCATATGAGCATTTTGAATTAAGAGCTGTTGATATAAAAGAAACAGAAGGTGGAAACAGACAATTAATTATGGAATTATGGGGAAATGATATAGAATTTAAACGGATTTGATGTAAGATTTCAGTATGATAACACAAAGCTTAAACCATCATCAATAGAAACAAATGACATAAGTGATTTAGATAATCCGTTTTTCTTAGATTACTTTAAATGGGAGCCAGAATTCTATAATGAAGATACTGAAAACCCTCTTGAATTATTTACAATCCCAGATGGTGGAGAAGAAATAATGAGATGGATAGTTTCATTTTTACCACCAATAGAAAACGAAACTGAACATATAAAACAAAAAGAGGATGGAACATGGGTAGTAAGAGCAAATGGTGAAGTATTACTCGGAAAACTAAGCTTCCAAATGATAACAGAGGATGAACTTGATATTGCAGGTTTTGGATTAGTAACAAGTGCAGAAAATAGTCCAAATACAGGTATAAAAATAAGTGTAGATGGAAATGAAAACAATGACTTAGAAGAGCAAGAGAGATTTATTTTTACAGATAAAACAAAGTCAGAAGAAAAAGATGTGTTCCTAAATAATATAATAGTAAGCAATACAAAAGAAAATCAAGAAGACCCAAATAATCCAATATATAAGGAATATGACTTAACACCAGAATTCAACAAAGAAACAAATCAATATGAAATAACATTATTAGAATATATAGATGATATAGATATAAAAGCAACATTAAGTGATTTAACATCAAATATGAAGGTAAAGGCACCAAAAAGAGACGAGCACGGAAAATTAATATATGAAGCAGATGGAGCAACATTAGTATATGAAGATAAAGAATTAGCAAATGATACAAACCAAAACATATTGCTAAATGAACTAGGCACAACTGATACAATTATAACAATAATAGTCATATCAGATGACAAAACAGTAACAAATGAATACCAAATAACAATAAAAAGACCATATGGAGTAATAAAGGGAAGCATTCAACTTGGTTCAGAATTACGAGAAGCAACAATGGAGTCATATGGTAATACAATAGAATATATCGCAAATGTAAGTCTGTATAAAGCAGGAGAATTTAACTGGAATGGAATATTAACAGAGGATACATTTTTAGAGGAAGCAGATGAAATAAAACCCGAAAGAACAACAAATACAGAAGGTGAAAATGGAGCATATGAAATATATGTTATTCCAGGAGTATATGATTTAAAGCAAGAAAGACTAGGATTTTTAGCAAACATAATAACAGAAATAACAGTTAATGAAAATGATGTAATAGACTTAGACAATGTAATCCTCGTTGAAGGAGATATCAATCGAAGCGGAATAGCAGACCTAGATGACATAGTAGATGTACTTAATGCAAAAGGGTTGGGAGTAGTAGACGATGGATATGAAGAAAGATATGATTATGGACAAAAAGGATATGTTGCATTAGATGACATACTAAGCGTTTTGAACGGAAAAGGAAATTATATAAATATAGAGAAATATGAATAAAGGAGAAAACAAATGAAAGGGAAAAAGAGAATAGCTTTACTTACAGTATTAATTATGATAATTAATTTATTTGCACCATATAGTATATTATTCAAAAATACTGTATCAGCAGCAACAGGAACACTTGAAGAAAAGCCAGTCTTATTAAGTAACAGGGGAATCGAATTAAAAAATTCAGTTAGAGTACTTTGTGTACAACTTGGAGTGGCAACAGAAGAAATTTTCAATGGATTAGACATAGTATTAAAATTTGATGCAAGCAAAATTACACCTTGTGATAAGGCATCAGGTGCAACAACTGCTATAAAAACAAAAATTGGAAATATAACAGAACAAAGCTCATACTTTGAAGCTGATATCTTTCAAAAGAATTATGATAAAACAGCAGGAACATTTCTTTATACAATAGCAATACAAGGTGGACTTGATGTAGTAGGAGAAGGATATGTACCAGGTGAAGTAGATGATCCAGAAATAGATGAAGCAGGACAAGGATATCCTGGATATGTGCCAATCATAAGAATGTATTTCAAAGTATTAGATGATAGTTTAACAGAAGAAACATTACCATTGGATTTATTTTCCTTGCAACCATCAGGATTAGATGTTCCAACAGGAGCAAAAGTAAGTTATAAAAATGCAAGTGGTGCAAATGTAAGTAAAGACATTACAGAGCTTGCAGGAAATGGGTTTGCAGAAGCAGAAAAGGCAATACAATCAATTTCTGTAAAACAAAATCCTGATAAAGTTGACTATGAACAAGGCGAAGCAATTGACTTGAGCCGGCGGAGTAATTGAGATATTATATGATGATGGATCAACAGATACAGTTGATATGACAGATAAAAATGTAACTATAACAGCGGGCTCTCCTGCAAATGTCAGTAAACCAACAGTAACCCTATCATATAAAGGAAAAACAACAGCTTTCCCTATAACAATAAATGACCCAATTATATCATTAGCGGTTAAAACACCAATGAGTACCTTAGAATACGACCATGATACACAATTGAATTTTACAGGGTTAACATTAGAAGCTACTAAAAAAAGTGGAGCTAAGGTAAGTTTAACGCAAAGTAGTACAGGAGTAACTACCAACGCAGGATTAGCATCAGGAGATTTAAAAGCAAGTGTAGATTCAAGCAGCTTTACTCAAAGTACTCCAGCTGGTGACCTTCCAGTGAAGGGTAGTCAGGTAATAACATTTACATATGAAGGAAAAACAGCAACACAAACAATCATAGTAAATGACAAAATAGATAGTATAGATGTTATAAAACAACCAAATAAAACAATATATAAATGCGGAGAAAATTTAAACTTAACAGGTGCACAGGTAGAAGTAACCTTAGCAAGTGGAACAAAATCAACGATAAATTTACCTGATGGAAGTGTAACAATATCAACATTTAATACAAACACAACAGGAAGTAAACAACAATTAACAGCAACGCTTGCAGGAAAGACAGCCCCAACTAAAATAGAAGTAGAATGTTATGACTATGTTACAAAAACAGAATTTACAGAACCAACTAAAGTAGAATATAACTTGAATGAGCCATTAAATGTAGAAGGTGGAGCATTAAAGGTGACATGGAAAAAGGCAGGAATAAAAACTGTAAATTTAACAACAGACATGGTAGAAGGGTTTGAATCAAGTAAAGCAGGGATAAAGCACATTACCGCAAAATATAGTCCTGAATACCCATTATCAGATGGAACTAAATTGTCAGAGACATTCTCACATCAATTTGATATAGAAGTAATAAATAATATAAAAAGTATAAGTATAACTCCACCAACTAAAACAAGATACTTGCATGGAGAAGGGTTAGGAGCAGATGGAACAATCACACTACATTATGCAGATAATACAACACAAACAGTGCCATTTGCAAATGCAACAATAACAGAAGCAGATGAAATAAGTGTACCAAGCATGAGTCCAAGCTCATATGATAGCACAAACAAGGTGGTAAAAACACTAAAAATAAGCTATACGAAAGATGGAATTACAGGCAAAATAGACTACCCAATAGAAATAATAAATGACATAAAAAATATAGCAGTAACAAGTACAACACATAAAAAACAATATAACATAGGTGATAGCTTAGATGTAACAGACTTAGAGATAACAATAACAAGAGCAGTAGGAGCAGAAGTAAAAGCAGTAACTCAAGATATGGTATCAACCTTAAACACAAGTGTAGAAAATGCAAATATACCATTAACAGTAACATATGAAGAAAACGGAATTACAAAAACTACAACATACAATGTATCAGTAGTAGACAGTGTAAAAAGGATAGTAAGTGTAAATTTACCAAAGAAAAACTATAAATATAATGAAGAGTTAGATTTAACAGGAGCCAGCATTACAGTAGAAAAAGGCAGCGGAAATATAGATGTACCACTAGATATAAGCATGATTTCGGGATATACAAAAACAGAGCTTGGAGATCAACCATTAACAATAGAATATGGTGGACAGACAAAAGTGGATGCAGTAACAGTAAACGTAAAAGACTATGTAGATAGAATTACAATAAGTCCAGACGTTATAACAGGTGCGTATGGAGTAGAAATGTCAAAACTTATAACAGACAACAACATAACATATACACTGCACTATGCAAAGGCTGGAGATAAGACCCCATCTGAAACTCTAGCAGCAAGCATGGTACAAGGATATAACAAAAATACAATAGCTCCACAAAGCTTAAAAGTAAATTATATAGATACAGATACAAATAGTGCAACTAATGGAGAAACAATCCAAGGAGACATAAGTATAACATTAGCAAATAGTATTACTAGTATAGCAATAACACCACCAACAGAAAGTAAATATAAACATGGAGAAGGTGTAAACAAAGCGGGAGCAATTGTTGTAATAACATATGCAGATACTACAACAAAAAATGGTGATATAAGTAAGCTACAATTCTATGAAGCAGATGGAGCTACTCCACTTGACATGAGCCCAGCAAGCTTCGATAGTACAAATAAACTTACAAAACCAGTTGTTTTGAAATATACAGAGGGAACAAAGTCAGAAACAGTAAATTGGAATGTAACTATAATAAACGATATTCAAGGAATAGTAGTAGTAAGTACTGATCATAAAACATCATATAATGTAAATGAACCATTAGATACAAGTAAATTAAAGATAAGTGTAACAAGAGCAGTCGGAGCCCCAACCATTGTAAATGTTACTGACAACATGGTTTCAGGCTTTAGTTCACTTGCAGAAACAACAGGACTTCCACTAACAATAACATATACAGAAAATGATATAACAGAAACTACAACCTATAACATAACAGTAGCAGATAGTGTAACAGGAATAAGAATAAAAACACCACCACCTGAGAATCAGAAATATAATACAACAATTGATTTAACAGGAGCAATATTAGAAGTAACCAGCGGAAAAGGAACAAGAGATATAGCAATATCAGAAGGAATGTTATCAGAATATAATATGAGTACACTTGGAAATCAAACAGTAAAGGTAAGCTATGGTGGATTTGATACAACATTCCAAATAAAAGTAAAGGACTATGTAAATTATATTGATATTGATCCAAGTGAAGTGACAGGAGTTTTATATGGTACAAGCTTGCAAGAAATAATAGATAAACTAAATGTAACATATACAGTAAATTATGCAAAAACAGGAAATAAAGAGGCAGTGAAATTAGCTACAAGCATGTTAAAAAGCACAACTCCATATAATCCGAACACATTAACAGCACAAACATTAACATTTGTATATAGAGATAATGATCCAAACAGCTTCACATATGGAGATGATATAGAAAAGGACTTCAAAGTAACATTATCAAATAAAATAGTAGGAATAACAATAACAGCCCCTACAAAAGACAAATATAACCATGGAGAAGGTATAGACAAAACAGGAGCAACAGTAACATTAACATATGCAGACACAACAACAGAAGCTGGAGATTTAAGTAAATTAAAATTCTATGAAGCAGACGGAACAACAGAGTTAGATATGAGTCCAAGCGCCTTTGATAGTACAAATAAAATGACAAAGCCAGTAAAAATAAGCTATACAGAGGGAGGTAAAACTGAAGTTTTACTGTGGAATGTAACAATAATAAATGATATTCAAGGAATAACAGTAGTAAGTACAGACCATAAAACTTCATATAATGTAAATGAAGCTTTAGATACAAGTAAGCTAAAGATAAGTGTAACAAGAGCAGTAGGAACTCCAACAGTGGTAGATGTTACAGATGGCATGGTGTCAGGATTTAACTCAACAGTTGAAGCAACAGGACTTCCACTAACAATAACATATACAGAAAATGATATAACAGAAACTACAACCTACAACATAACAGTAGCAGACAGTGTAACAGGAATAAGTATAAAGACACCGCCACCTGAAAGTCAAAAGTACAACGAACAAATAGACTTAACAGGTGCAAAAATAACAGTAACCAGTGGAAAAGGAACAAAAGACATAGATATAACCCAAGGAATGATATCAGGCTATGATAAAACAGAATTAGGAGAGCAAACAGTAACAGTAAATTACGGAGGACAAGAAGCAACATTTAAAGTAAAAGTAAAGGATTATGTGACAGGAATTACAGTAACTCCAAACTCAGTAAATGGAGAAATTGGAAATGAATTATTGAAGCTAATTAGTGACAATAATATAACATATAGAGTAAACTATGCAAAAGCAGGAGCAAGCGCCCCAGCAGCTCTGACAACAAGCATGGTGATTGGATATAACAAAACAAGCAAAGTAACACAGAACTTAACAGCAGAATACACAGACACAAACCCAAATAGCTTTACAAATGGAGCAAGCTTTGACACACCATTTACAGTGCTTCTTGCAAACAAAGTAACAGGAATAACAATAACAGCTCCTACACAAAGCGAATACAACTATGGAGAGACTATAAATAGGGCAGGAGCAACAGTAACATTAACCTACTCAGATGGAGCAACTACAAATGGAGATATAAGTAAGCTGAAATTCTATGAAGCAGATGGAACTACGCCACTTGACATGAGCCCAGCAAGCTTTGATAGTACAAACAAACTAACAAAACCAGTAGTTATAACTTATGCTGAAGGAGATAAAACAGAAGCTATAAACTGGAATGTAACAATAATAAATGACATCCAAGGAATAGTAGTAGTAAGTACAGAGCATAAGACATCATATAATGTAAATGACCCATTAGATACAGACAAACTAAAAATAAGTGTAACAAGAGCAGTAGGAGCCCCAACTATTGTAGAGGTTACACAAGATATGATATCAAACTTTGACACTAGTACAGAAACAACAGGTAGACCAGTAACAATAACATATGAAGAAAATGGTATAACAGAAACTACAACCTACAATATAACAGTAGCAGATAGCGTAACAGGAATAAGTATAAAGACACCACCAACAAAAGATAAATATAAATACAATGAGGAACTTGATTTAACAAACGGAAAAATAACAGTAACCAGTGGAAAAGGAACAAAAGAGCTTCCAATAACAGCTGATATGATATCAGGATATGATAAAACAGAATTAGGAGACCAGATAGTAACAGTAACCTATGGTGGACAAACAGCAACATTTGTAGTAAATGTAAAAGACTATGTAACAGGAATAACAGTAGCACCAATCACAGTAACAGGAGAAGTAGGAACAGAACTATTAACCTTAATAACAGACAATAATATAAAATATACTGTAAACTATGCAAAGGCAGGAGCAGGAGCCCCAACTACTCTAACCCCAGACATGTTACCAGGATATAATAAAAATAGCAAAAACACACAAAACTTAAAAGTAGAATACACAGATACAAATCCAGACAGCTTTACAAATGGAACAAAATTTGATACACCATTCACAGTAGAATTGGTAAACAGAGTAACAAATGCAACAATAACAATACCTACAAAAGATAAATATAAGCACGGAGAAAACCTATCATTAAGTAATGGAGAAATTACTCTTACATATGCTGATGGAACAACAGGAAAAGTGCCTTTAACAAATGCTATGATAAAAGAAGCAGATGGAGGTCCAGTAAACATGAGACCAAGTACATATGATAGTACACAAAAGGTTACAAAGATACTTAAAATAGAATATACAGCACCAAATGGCACGACATATAGAGAAGATTATCCAATTACAATAGTAAATGAAATTACTAAAATAGAAATGGAAGACTATCCAAAGCAAGATTATCAAATTGGCGAAGTAGAAGACTTAAATGGAGGTACAATCAGAGTAACAAGATTAAGTGGAACAGAGGTTATTCCACTAACAAATGGCAAAGTTACAGTATCAGGCTTTAATTCAAGTACAGAGGGTAGTGTAAGAATAGAAGTATCATACGAAGAAAATGATATAACAAAAACAACATCTTATAACATAAATATAGAGGACGAAATAGCAAATGCAGAAATAGTTACATATCCAGATAAAAAAGACTATGAAATAGGTGAAAGATTAGATTTAAGCGGTGGTACAATTAAACTTATAAAAACAAGTGGTACAGAGAAGATTATAGATATGACAAACAGCATGGTAACAGGCTATGATGCAAATAAACCAGGAAAACAAACTTTGACAATAACATATGCTGGAGAAGTATTAGGTGAATATGAAATAACAGTAGAAGATAGCATCAGTCACTTGAAGGTAAATCCAAATAAGACAACATTCAAATATGGTGAAGAATTAGATTTAAGCCGGAGCAACAGTTCAAATAATCATGAAGAGTGGAGAAGTTAAAGAAACCGCTGACTTAACAATGGATATGGTTTCAGGCTATGATCCAAAAGCAGTAGGAGACCAAATTATCTATGTTGAATATAGTGGATTAAAAGCGACATTTGACGTAACCGTTATGGACGAAATAGTTAATGTAACATTAGAAAAAGAGCCAGATAAGACAAGATATGCATATGGTGAGGAGCTTGACTTAACAGGAGCCATGATAAAAATCACAATGCTAAGTGGAGAAATGTCAATTCCAATAAGTGAAAAAATGGTATCAGGGTATAATAAAGAACAACCAGGAGCACAGGTAATAAAAGTAACCTTTGAAGGATACGAACTCAAATTTGTAGTAATAGTAGATGAAAAACCAGAAGAACAGGAGCCAGAGCCAACTCCAATACCAACACCAACTCCTACACCAACACCAGTAGAACCAGCTCCACCTACAACAGCACCAAAACCAGAATTACCAATAGTAGAAATACCAGAAAGACCAGACTATCAAACCCCTGTAAGACCATCCCCAAGTCCAACAGCAAAACCAACACCAAAACCATCCCCATCACCTAGACCAACAGAAACACTTGGTGTAAAAGATGAGAAAAAAGATAATAGACCACTCGCACTAGCAATGACATCATTACTAGGACTATTGCTACTAGCAATCCTATTTGCAACAAGACGCAATACAAAGATTTACATAGAGGAAAACGGAAAATTCAAACTAGGAGGCTCAAGGAAACTAAGCAAGAGACGTTTAAATATCGACATAGACGATTTCCTAGATGGAGATACTTACCTAGGAAAAGTAAAAGTAGTACTTAACAAAAATATAGCAAAAAAACTAGACGGAGAACTAATAGAAATAAAACATAGAGGAGTAAGCAAACGCTTCAGAGTAGAATATAACAACGAAAAATTCGAGGTTATACTTGATTAATGTCAGAGGGGACGGGGCATTTTGACACAAATCAAGAAAAAGTGAATAAGGCTTTTGTCTCAAGAAAACTCAAAAAAAGAGTTGAGACAAAAGCCTTATTTCTTTGCCTTGACATTTCCTCAATTTACTAACTAAATTTTAAGAAATTCTCTTTACAATAGAATAACTTAATGATAAAATAAAATTAAATCTTATGAAAAGGAAATAGATAAAATGAGTGGCAAAAGAGAAAACAAAAAAAGGCGTGTATTTAATACATATAATTTATTGGTATTGCTAAGTTTAGTTATAATTATAGGGGCAGGCTATGTTTTGCTAGAGCGTCAAGGAGTAGACGTTGCTTCTTATCTTCCAGTAAATGAAGTAAAGGATTTCTTTGCTTCTATTGGAAAAGATGAAGGAAAAGAAAGTAAAAATGTAGAGGATATTCCAGTTATGGTTGGAAGCTCAGATAATAATAATGTAAATGAACAGGCAAGAGGTACAAATACTAATAATACACCAGAGCCGACAGCACAGACCTCTTCTAAATCAGAAGCACCTGAAACAAATACAAAGACAGAATTAGGAGAAATATCAGAGGAGGAAGCAAGAACGATTGCTAAAAGCAAATTTAAAGAACTAGGTGAAACAAACATAAATGCAGAGGAATTAGAAGTATTAAAAATAAAAAGGAAAGAGCAATTATACTACCATGTTTCATCTAAAGATAATCATATAGAAATAAAAATATCAGATGGGACAATAGCAAGAGTAAATGGGGTAGCAACTGAATAATATGTTAATGCGAGCAGAACTAAATTGTAGTTTTGCTTGCAATTTTTTACAAAAATAGTTGACATAACTAAGAAAAAGTTGTATAATATAAATTGTGTTGAATAAGTAAAAATAATAACTTTCGTAAAAGGATAATATAATAGCACATAAACTTATGATAAAAAATATAATAAATTTTATAAAGTGGGGTATGTGTAAATAAATGAAAGTATTAAAGAAAAAAAATATCGCTTTAATTATTTTCGTAAGTTTTATCTTTATACAAGGAATAACACTTGTAACTAACGCAAGTATAGTAAATAGTAAGCCAAGTGAAAAAATGCAGGAATTAGTAAATGAGCAATCTCTTTTAACCAAAGAAGAGAGAGAAACCTTAGAGCTAATAAATATATATAGAAAAGAAAGAGGATTAAAAGAATTAAAAACTTTTGCTAAGCTTCAAGAGGTAGCATATATGAAAGCAAAAGATATAGTAGATAATGAATACTTTTCACATAATTCAAAAAACTTAGGAACACCATTTGAAATGATACAGAATAATGGAATAGAATATAGAATAGCAGGAGAGAATTTAGCAGGAAATATAACACCAGAAAAAGCAGTAGAAGCATGGATAAATTCAAGGCTTCATAGAGAAAACATTGAAGAAGGTGAATTTGAATATACTGGAATTTGTGTAATGGATAGTCCTGTATATGGTAAAGTATTTGTACAAATTTTCTTAGGGATTTAGATTAATAATGTGTCAAAGGGGACGGGGCAAAATGACATAAATTTTATGTCGTTTTGCCCCGTCCCCTTTGACACACACCGAAGTAAAAAAGCAGAATATTTCGCTTAAGCCTTAATATAATTAAGAAAGAAAGGGTTTGGGTGGGAATTTTGTCTAATATAACTAGAAAAAAGAGAATGAGGAATATGCTTGCTGTTATTGCAATTATTTATTTTTTACTTATGATAAGAATAGGATATATACAATTTGTTAAAGGAGACGAACTGCAAGCCATGGCTTATGTTCAGCAAACCTTAGATAGATTTATAAATCCAAATAGAGGTACGATTTATGATAGAAATGGTGAAGTACTAGCAATGAGTGCAAGTGTTGAAACAGTAACAGTAAATCCAACTAATATAGCTGCTGAGGACAAGGAGAAAGTTGCAAAAGCATTATCAAATATATTTGGATTAGATTATGAAACAATTTTAAAAAGAGTAAAAAGAAAGACTTCTATTGAAACGATAGTAAAGAAGGTGGATAAGGAAAAGGCTGATGAGCTTAGAAAGTGGATGGAAGATGAGGGAATAGTATATGGAATAAATATAGACGAAGATACCAAGAGATATTATCCATATGCAACGCTTGCATCACACATCATAGGGTTTACAGGAAGTGATAATCAAGGCTTGGATGGAGTAGAGGCAAAATATAATGATATTTTGAGTGGAACAAAAGGAAAAATAGAACGTAAAACAGACGCAAAAGGTGTCGAAATTGGAAATGGGGAAGAAGAATATGTAAAGGCAATAAATGGAGATAGTATTGTTTTAAGTATAGATGCAAATATTCAGTCAATTGCAACAAAATATTTAGAAGAAGCATGCATTGACAATGAATGTGAAGGTGGACGGAGTGGTTATAATAATGGAGCCCGACACAGGTAATATATTATCAATGGTAGCATATCCAGAATATAACTTAAATGAACCATTTACAATAAATGACCAGGAGCTTGCAAATTCATGGAATTCATTATCTGCAAATGATAGGAATAATCACTTGCAAAAAATGTGGAGGAATAAAGCAATAGCAGATACATATGAACCTGGCTCGACATTTAAATTGATTACGACTTCTGCTGCACTTCAAGAAGGAATAGTTACAGATACAGATAGAGCAGGGGAGTTTAATTGTGGTGGAGCAATTGAAATTGCAGGTACACGTATTAAATGCTGGAGGTATTATAGACCACATGGAAGCCAATCGTTAAGAAATGCACTTATGAATTCATGCAATCCAGTTTTTATAGGCTTAGGACAAAAGATAGGAGTAAAAACTTATTATGAGTATTTGAAGAAATTTGGACTTCTTGATAGAACAGGAATAGATCTTCCACGGAGAAGCAAATAGCATATTTTTTAAAGAGGAA
>JAAWCC010000024.1 GCA_022792975.1 Clostridia bacterium
AAAACAAATGACTAATAACCCAAAAGGATATGTAAGCTTTGTATTACATGCACATTTACCTTTTGTGCACCATCCAGAAAGTGATAATTATTTAGAAGAAGAATGGCTTTTTGAAGCAATCTCTGAGACATATATCCCTTTTTTAATGAATTTTAGAAAATTAGAGGAAGAAAAAGTTGATTTTAGAGTAACTATGTCACTTACCCCTCCTCTACTTTCTATGCTTGCAAGTCCACTTCTTCAAAATAAATATATTAACTACTTATATAAACATATTGAGCTTTGTGAAAAAGAAGTTGTTAGAACTAAAAATAATGAACAGTTAAATAGATTATCTAAGTATTATTTAGATAGATACACTTCTGATTTGCATATTTTCCAAAACATTTATAAATGTAATTTAATAGAAGGTTTTAAGCATTTTCAAGATATTGGACTGCTTGAAATAATTACTTGCCGGTGCAACTCATCGGTTACTTCCCTATTTTATATGTTAATGAAAAGGCAGTTCGTGCTCAAATTGCAGTTGGCGTGCAAACTTATGAAAAATATTTAGGCAGAAGACCTCGTGGAATTTGGCTTCCTGAATGTGGTTATGTTCCTGAAGCTGATAAATATTTAAAAGAATTTGGTATAGAATATATTATAACAGAATCTCATGGTATTTTATATGCAAATCCTACCCCTGTTTATGGAACTTTTGCTCCTATTGTCTCTCCTGATGGAATTGTCGCATTTGGCCGTGATTTAGAGTCTTCAAGACAGGTATGGAGCTCTGTTTGTGGATATCCCGGAGATTACAATTATCGTGAATTTTATAGAGATATTGGCTATGATGCTGATTATGAATATATTAAACCATATATTGCACATGATGGTGTTAGAGTTAATACTGGTATTAAATATTATAGAATTACTGGGAAAACTGAAAACAAAGATTTATATGATGTTAGATGGGCAATGGATTCTGCTGAAAAGCAGGCAGGTCATTTCTTTGATTCAAGGATAACGCAAATAAATAATCTTTCAAAGCATATGCAAACTCCTCCAATTATTTTATGCCCTTATGACGCCGAGCTTTTTGGGCACTGGTGGTATGAAGGTCCTTATTGGCTTTATATATTATTTAAAAAAATATATTATGATAAATGTAATTTTAAGCTTATTACTCCTAGTGAATATATTGATAAGTATCCTGAAATGCAAGCTTGTATGCCTTGTCGCTCTAGTTGGGGGGCAAATCGGATATAGTGAGGTTTGGTTAAATGAGTTAAATGACTATGCCATACGTCATTTGCATAATGCTGCCGATAAAATGTGTGAGCTTAGTTTTGCTTTTGCAAATGAAACTAATGAATTAAAAATTTCTGCATTGAATCAATGTGCAAGAGAATTACTGCTTGCTCAAAGTAGTGATTGGAATTTTATTATAACTAATGGTACTATGGTTGATTATGCTAAAAAGCGTACAAAAGATCACATTGGAAGATTTAATAAATTGTATGAACAAATAAAAGAAAATTCAATAGATGTTGATTTTTTAAAGGATATATCAGAAAAAGATGCCATTTTTCCTGATATAGATTATAAGATATATTTATAAACAAGTTTCCAAATGACCACTTCTAGAATAAAATAATGTATAAACAAATTTTTTTTGTGGGATAATACATTTAAGAGGATTTTAGAGGAGGTCTTTTTTTCGTGAAATCATTATGCATAAAAGATAACAATCAAGAAATACTTAATTTCATATTGGATAACTTAGAAAAATTAGACCTTGATTTTTTGAGTTTTCATAAAGATCATTTCAAAATATATGAAAATATAATTATTCACTATAAGAGTAAAGATTTAGAACCATTTTATGACAAAATTTCTTCTATACTAACTGATACAATTCTTAAATTCTATGAAAAGAGATTTTTAAGAAGAATGCTCGAATATAATTATTTCTATTTTAGTACTGTTGAAAAAAGAAATATTATTGAAATAGCTGAGGATTTTATTGCTGAGGATGTTATCTCAAAAGAAGACAATTACTATGCTATCTACTCTGCTGTATCTGATTACATCAGGCAGAATAAGTCTTTAGTTTTAGGAGGATTTGCAAACTTTAGGCTCTATAATTATTGTAAAAATTTAGATTATGTAATAGATTTTGCTGTAAACAAATATATAACAGATAAGGAATATTTAGAATTTGTAAATATGTTAAAACTATATGTAAATTTAACGCCTGCTAATTCTTCCCTAGTTCATTTAGTGTATCTAGGAAATGAATCTGTTTTACTTGATAAAGATAAAAATATAATTCCACTTCAGGATGATAATTTGAATACAAAATATTTATCTGATATAACTTTTTCTGCAAACGATTACGCTCTTAATACTTTACTAAACTTAACTCCTAAAAGGATTATAATTCATTTGATGGAAGGAAAATCTGATGAATTTATAGATACTATAAAGCTTATTTTTGACAAAAAATGCGAGGTCTGTTCTTCCTGTGACTTATGTAATCTTCATAATTTTAGTGTAAAATAATAAAAATAGGTGCTTATAACGGCTATAAATAGTAGATATTATAAGCCCCTATTATGCCTTCATTAATTTTTGCAAAGAACCTGCAGGAAAATTAATTCTTTTTGAACACTACGTTTTTACCCTTATGACTTTTTTAACTGTATCATGGGCTTCTCTAATAGCATCATGAGTTTGTTTTATATCGGAATCATGTATTTTTAAGAGATTATCTATTTTAATACTTAGTTGATTATCTCTTTCCTTTGAAGCTTCGAAACCTTCGTCCATTTTTTTATTCATATCTTTCATATCAGTAGCCATCTCATTTACTTTGCCTGAAAGTTCATTGAATTGCTCAGAAAGTACATCTATTTTTTTCACCTGCTCTGAAAGTTCATCTATCTTCTTTACCTGCTCCGAAAGTTCGTCTATTTTCTTTACCTGCTCCGAAAGTTCATCTATTTTCTTTACTTGCTTTGAAAGCATATCAAATTGTTTCTTTTTCATACTTCTCCTCCTCTCTATATCTTTATTTATTT
>JAAWCC010000025.1 GCA_022792975.1 Clostridia bacterium
ATAATGAAGGAAAAATAAAAAAGCCACAAAAAGCAACTGAATATATAGAAAGACCAATTTATGAAGAAATAATGAAGCATGAGGAAAATTATAAAATATTAGGGGAATTTACAGATGGGTTTAGCATATTTTTTCGAAAGGGTCTAGCAAATCCAAACAGTAGTTATTTTATGAACCATATAGAATTTAGACCAAGATATAATGAGGTAATAGATATTATTCATAAAGCAGAAGGAAAAGCCTTTTTAGCACATCCATTTGAATACAAATTTGAAGATACGATAGGTTTTATAAATGAATTAAGAAAAGAGGTGGAATTAGATGGGATAGAATGTTTTCATCCATCGGCAGAGGAAAATAATAAAAAAGATATTTTACTAGAATATACAAGAAAAAATAATTTATACATTAGTGGTGGAAGTGACTATCATGGGACACCAAAGCCAGATATAGAAATAGGTATAGGAAAGGGAGAACTAAATGTTTCTAAAGAGCTAATAGAAGAATGGATATAGAATTTGCAAAAACTTAATTATGGTATTTTATAAAGTGAAAGCAAGATATTGAATAATTTAAGTGTCTATAAAGATACTGGATTAATATAAAATAATTACAAACCAAAGGTCCAATGTATATAAGAGCATATGTGGGCATTTATAGGGAAACAAAATTCCATGTAAGAAGAAAATAGAATGTGATATGTAGTGAGGGACAAGTTTGTGTATGATTTGATTTGCAAGAAGGAGGTATTGGAAGATGGATAGAAAATTATATTATAAAAAAATAGGAGAATTAACGCAAAAGGAATTTGAGCAGTTATTTAATTAGCAACAGATATAAGTGAACCTAGTTTTAGAGCAAGATTAAAACTGTTTGAAGATAAAAGTGTTGCAGATATAAATGTACTAGATTATAATATAAATAGTATGGATTTTGTCACTGCCTATTTATTAGGAATTATTGCATCACTTAAAACACAAATTCCTGATAACCATTTAGTGGTATTATTTGGAGAATCAGGATGTGGAAAATCACATTTAATTAATCTTATTATAGAATTAAAGAAAAGAGACTTAACACAAATAACAGAAGAAGATAGACAATTTTTAGGGGTTGCTCCAAAAGATTATACAGCAGATAGGCAAATAAGAGAGCTAAAAGATATGGTAGATTCGATGAGTGTTATACAGAAGAAAACTACTAGACCATCTAGAGATGGAAAAACAAATAAGCCAAAGATACAGGAAGGAATGAGCAGAGAAGAAGTAGAAAAATGTGAGTGGACGTATGAGTTTGCTGGAAATTTATATGGAATTTCTAAAGAAGAAATAGATGCGATTTTAAGAACAGAAAATGCCATAGTAATTGTAAATGATTCGAGTATGCAAGTAATGGATGGATTAAAGGAAGCTTATCCTAAAAACTTTCTACAAGTAATGGTGTATAAAGATATGGATATAAGAAAATGGATAAATAATATGAGACAAGCTGGTAGAACAAAAGAAGAAATAGAAACAAGAATGAAGTCATTTGGGGTTGCACAAAGAATATATGATAAAAGTTCGTTACCAGATGTAATATTTAATATGTCAAAACGGCATAACAGCTAAAAATCTGTTAAATCAACTAAGGGGAGCAATATATAGGGCAGATAGCATAATTGATAGAGAGGTAGGAGAGTAAATAATGGAATATATAGATATATTAGATGAAAAAGGGGAACTTACAGGAAAAAAAGCAACAAGAAATGATGTTCATAAATATGGATATTGGCATAATTATATTGCTTATTAATTCAAAAGGAGAAATATTATTACAGAAAAGATCTCCTAATAAAGAGAAAAATCCAAATTTATGGGATCTTTCCTGTGCAGGACATCTAAATAGTAGAGATAGTAGCATTTCAGGTGCAATGAGAGAGCTTGAAGAAGAATTAGGAATAAAATCTAATGAACAAAATATGAAATTGATTTATACAATACGAAAATCATATATGCCAAAGGAAGGATTTATAGAAAATGAAATACAAGATGTTTATTTGTATAGAGCTGATGTTGATATAAATAATATAAAAATGCAAAAAGAAGAGGTTTTAGAAGTAAAATTTATTCCTTTTGAAATATATGCAAAAGAGATTTTAAGTAACAATAAAGAATTTGTGAATAGGGGAAACGAGTTTAGGGAAATCATAGAAATAATAAAGAGAATATTATGACTATTTAATATAAAGAAGCATGTAGAAATATAGCAAAAAATTATGAAAATGAAATGACATAGACAGGAAAATAAGCTGGTAGGAGGAAGGAATGGATGGGTCAATAACATATATATTATCACAAATATTTACAATAATAATGTATGCATTGTTAGCACTAACATATTATGCAAAAGATAGAAGAAGGGTTTTAGTAATAAACTTTTTATCAATTATTGCAAATTGTATAGCATATATCTTTTTAAATGCATGGTCAGGATTAGCAATGTGTATAGTTGCATTAATAAGGAATATAATCTTTCTAGTAGATGAAAAGAAGAATGGCAAAAGAGAAAAAAACAATAAAACAGATATAATTATATTAGTAATTTTATATTCTATATCAGTTATCTCAGCAGTATTTACATATGAAGGATTTTTTAGCCTATTATCTGTATTAGCAACAATGATGTATACTTACTCTGTATGGCAAAAAAACACTACAATATATAAAATATTAGGAATACCAGTGGGCATAACATGGATGGTATACAATATATATATATTCTCAATTTTTGGAGTTATATTAGAAAGTATATTATTAATATGTTCTATTACAGGATATTTATTAGAAATAAAAAGAAAAAATGAAGTATAGTGTATGAATAATAAAAGAGGAATAAAATAAATAATTCATGAGGTATGAAGAAAACATATGCTTGTTCTAGCATACACACCAATCACCTTCCGTTAAGCAACAATCCGCCACATCCTGCTTTGATTATCTT
This sequence comes from Clostridia bacterium, assembly GCA_022792975.1. The sequence continues at coordinate 2,983 of JAAWCC010000025.1, forward strand.
AAATGGTAGTATATGAAAAATATGCACAAAAGTTAATCAAATGTTTGCATAAATCACAAATATGTTTAATAAAACCCAAGCCCCTTAGCATATAATAGCTAAGGGGATATTTATATGGGAACAAAAGGTTTGGATTTTAAACATAAAGAAGTAATAAACATAACAGACGGAAGAAGATTACGGCTATGTGCAAGATGTAACAGCAGATTTAGAATCAGGTATTATCACATCTATAATGGTTGCAAGATAGAGAATAGATATAGTAGGTTTGAATTTACGAGAGAGCAGGTTAGAAATGGCTATACTACAAAGCTTGGAGAGAAAAGGACAGGCTATGTGGTAAGGGAAGAATATTGTTATGATGTGGTTTGTAAAGTGGAGATGTGAATTTATTTATAAAATGTAGATTTTATTAGAAATATGTTATATAATGTATTAAACTATAATATACAAAAGATGACATATATAATTATTGGAAGAAAGGTATATTATGGAAAGTACACATAAATTAATATATATTAATGATATTTTGGTAAATCCAGAAAATCCTAGACATAATCCCGTATTAGATTTGGGAGAGAACTTTGTAATGAAGCAATTGATTACTAATAAAAGAGAAGCCAATGCTATGTATAAATTAATGACTGATATATTTAAGGATGGATGGTATCCATCATCTATTGTAAC
>JAAWCC010000026.1 GCA_022792975.1 Clostridia bacterium
GGTAAAACAATTCTTCCTCTAAGTGTACGTGACATGAAGCCTATCTGAATTAAATATGGCTCGTAAACGTCTTCTATTGTTTCTGCTTCTTCTCCTATCGTCGCTGCAATTGTTTCTAATCCTACTGGTCCTCCTTTGTATTTTTCTATCATTGTTTTTAAGACCTTCCTATCTGTCTCATCTAAACCTATTTCGTCTATTTCTAGCTTGCTTAAAGCCACCTTTGCAACATCAAGTGTTATTTTACCGGTCTCCTAAGACTGATGCATAGTCTCTTACTCTTTTTAAAATTCTATTTGCTATTCTTGGAGTTCCCCTAGCCCTTTTTGCTATTTCTTCTGCTGCCACCTCTTCTATTGGGATTTCTAATATGCTTGCTGATCTAGTTACAATTTCTTTTAATTCTTTTGGCTCATATAATTCTAGTCTTGAAATTATTCCAAATCTGTCCCTAAGTGGTGTTGCAAGGGAGCCTGCTCTTGTTGTTGCACCGAATTAGTGTAAACTTTGGTAGTTCTAATCTTATTGATCTTGCGCTTGGTCCCTTTCCTATTATTATATCTAAGGTATAGTCCTCTAAGGCTGGATATAATATTTCTTCTACGCTTTTATTTAGTCTATGTATTTCATCTATGAATAAAACATCAAATTGTGAAAGATTTGTTAATAGTGCTGCCAAATCTCCTGGCTTTTCTATGGCTGGACCTGATGTTATTTTTATGTTTGAATTCATTTCATTGGATATGATATTTGAAAGTGTTGTTTTTCCAAGCCCTGGTGGGCCATATAGTAAGACATGGTCAAGAGGCTCGCCTCTTTTTTTGGCAGCCTCTATATATATCTTCATATTTTCTTTTACCTTTGCTTGTCCAATATATTCATCTAAAGTTTTTGGTCTTAGTGTGTTTTCAATTCTTTCTTCTTCTATGCTTTCCAATTCTGGACTTATTATATTGTTTTCCTCCAATATTAATCACCACTTGTATTATATATATTTTTACTTATTTTTGCAACAGTTTTCTGTTTCTTAAGACTTCATATATTACAATTCCTGCTGATACTGATGCGTTTAATGAGTTTATTTTACCCTTCATAGGTATTTTTACTAAAAAGTCACAATTTTCTTTTGTTAATCGTGACATCCCTGTACCTTCGCTCCCTATTACTATTGCAATTGGCATGTTGTAGTCTTGCTTGTCATAGTCTTTATTAGTTTCCATATCTGTTCCACATATCCATATTCCTTCTTCTTTTAAGTATTTAATTGTTTCGTTTATATTGTTTACTCTTGCAATTTTCATGTGCTCTACTGCACCTGCTGAGGTTTTTAGAACTGTTGCATTTACTGCTACTGCTCTTCTTTTTGGTATTATTATTCCATGTACTCCTGCTGTTTCTGCTGTTCTTATTATTGAGCCTAGATTGTGAACGTCTTCTATTCCATCTAGTATTATGAGGAATGCATTTTCCTTTTGCTTCTTTGCTAATTCTAATATGTCCTCCACATTTGAATATTCAAATGGAGGCACCAGCGCTATTATCCCTTGCGGATTTCCGAGTCTCTGACATTTCTTCTAATTTCTTTTTTTGTACTTCTACAATCACAACTCCTTTTGCCTTGGCCTTTGCTATTATTTTTGTTATGCTTCCATGTTTTTCTCCTGATTGTATGAAAATTTTATTTATATCTTTTCCACTTTCTAGCAGCTCCATTACTGCATTTCTTCCTTCTACTTGTCCATTTTCTTGCATTTTTTACCTCCAGGTTTTTAATATTTTATATTTTATCACATTTTAATCTTTTCTTAAAGACTTTTTTATAATTTTAGGGTATAATATATTTACAATAATTTTTTAAGGATGAGTGAAAATGAAAAAAGTTAAAAAGAAATTAAATTTGAAAAGATTTTTTGTAGCTTTAGTTATGCCTATAACAGTAGTTATTTTTATGATATACATTTTTGTTGGTAAGCCTGATTTGTTTAGCACTTCTGAACCAACTATTGCTAACAGTATCGCAAGTTCTTCTGGGAATGCTGATAACTATGATATTATAAGGATAGATGTTAATCCAAATTATGAGGGTGCTGGTCAAAAGGCTGCTCCAAATCAAGATGGGTATACTAAGACATTTACAACTAGTGATAAAAAAAAGTATATTGAGTACAAGCAAAATGGAACTGCTTCTTGGGCAAATAACCCTTATTGGAGTGATACTATGGCAAGTGATGGGTGTGGTATCACTGCTATGTCTATTATTTTAAGTGGATATGGTAAGTCTGTTACGCCAGAGGATTTGAGAAGCCGTTATTCTCCTGTGCTTAAGGCTGATAATATTTCTTCTGAGCTTTCTAAGTATTATGGAATTAAAAATACAGATTTTTTCTATGATAGTATTCATCTTGGTGGTGAATATATTAAGGAGCAGCTTAGCTTGAATCTTCCTGTGCTTATTTGTGTTTGGAATAAGCCTAGTGAAAATCGTTGGACCACCCAGTCTCATTATATGGTTTTACTTGCAGTTGATAGTGATGGATTGGTTTATGTTTCTAATCCTAATGGGCTTGATGATACTAGCAAGGCTTCTGGTTGGTACAATTTTGATGAGGAAATTGCTCCTTATATTGCTAAAGCTCTTTTTATAACTGAATGAGTTAATATGTTTCACTTTAGTTATGGTTAATACCCCCTTTTTTTTACACGATATGGATGAAGAAATAAATGTAAAAAAACAGTTAAAAATGTACTGAACCCAAAAAGTTGGACAGTGTAGATTAAGCCACTTTTGGAATAGTCAAGAAAAACTAGACACAAAATTAAGCGAATTAGTGGATATGGTAAGTCTGTTACGCCAGAGGATTTGAGAAGCCGTTATTCTCCTGTGCTTA
>JAAWCC010000027.1 GCA_022792975.1 Clostridia bacterium
AATACATTTATCTGTTATTTTATATGCCATATTTATTCACCACCTTTCGCTGTATTTAGTTGTTCATATCTTTTTTATCTAATTCTTCAAGCTTCTCTAATTCCTTTAAATCATTATCATTTATTTCCTCTTCTGTATCAACCTCAACATCTTTAATTATCTTAATATCTTTAAGATTATATTTCTTTGTTTTAGTCTCATCTTTATTTACTATCTTTACCTTCAATATTTCCTTAAGAGTCTCCACATTTTCAACGGTACCCTCCCCATCTTCTGTCTTTACAATAGCTCCAACCTTTGGAAGTCTAGAAAGCTTTTCTTCATATGCCTCCTGCTCATATTTCAAGCAGCACATAAGCCTTCCACATGCACCTGATATTTTAGATGGTGTCAAAGATAAATTTTGTTCCTTTGCCATTTTTATAGAAACAGTCTCGAAATTTGCAAGATGTGCACAGCAGCAAAGCTCTCTTCCACAAATTCCGGCAACCACCCATTCTCTTTATTTCATCTCTTATACCAATTTGTCTAAGCTCTATTCTTGTTTTAAAAATAGCTGCTAAGTCCTTAACAAGTTCCCTAAAATCAATCCTTCCATCAGCTGTAAAATAAAACATTATCTTGCTATTATCAAATTTATATTCAACATTAATTAAATTCATGTCTAATTTATGCTTCTTGATATTTTTTATAGCAATCCCAAATGCCTCTTGTTCTTTTCTTTTATTTTCCTCATTATGCTCTTTATCCTTAGTCGTTGCAATCCTTTTAATAGGTTTAAGCGGTGCTATTATTCTGTCTTCACTCACCTCTTTATTTGCAATAACAACCTCTGCAAATTCTTCACCAAGTGCAGTTTCGACAATCACGAAATCACCAATATTTAATATTTTATCTTCTGGGTCGAAATAATAAACTTTTCCATTCTTTTTAATCCTAATTCCAACTATTGTCTGCATAAAACCCTCCTATTCCCAGATTTTCAAAATCAAATTATCTATACACATATCAAAATTACTATTTTGTTTAAGTTTTCTTTTAGCTTCCTCGACATAATCTATATATTCTAAATAACTTACATCTTCCTTTGCCTTTTCAAAAAGAATAATATTCACAAACTCTAAAATCTCAAAAATCTTTTCTTTATTTTTATATAAAATCTCAAGCTTATTAAGCAAATCCACACTTTTGTATTCCTGAATATGTCCGAATATTCGCTCTAGTTCATTATATACCTTATTTTCTTCTTCTGTTAGCTCCTTGTTACTCTCCTCAGTAAATATCACCTTTGCACATCTTGATTTTATTGTAACAAGTATATTATTATCATTGTTTGAAATAATTATCATTGTCACAAACTCTGGTGGTTCTTCTAAAGTTTTGAGTAAGCAATTTTGAGCCTCTTTTGTCATATTCTCAGCATTATTAATCACATAAACCTTTTTTGAAGAAATAATAGGTTTTTCATAAATTTTAGTCTGCATCTCCCTTATCTCGTCTATCTTAATTGCATCTTCAATCCCCTTATTAAGTTCATAATAATCTGGATGATTTTCATTATCAAACATAATGCAAGACTTACAACTACTGCAAACATCAGCTTTATTATCCAAGCACAAAACCATCTTTGCAAATTTTTTTGCATACTCATAAGTTTGTGTTCTCTTTGTTCCAGAAAAAATATATCCGTTAACAACTCGTCCTCTTTTCGCTGTATTTTCTAATAATTCCTCAATCTGTTTATTTATCATTAATCTAGAACCTCTCCAAACTTATTAAATGGCCAAAATCTTATCCACACTTTGCTTTCAATCTTATCAACTGGGATGCAGCCAAAAGCTCTGCAATCACTACTAGCACTTCTATTATCTCCCATTGCAAATACATACCCTTCTGGAACTGTAAAGTCATAAAAAGGACCTTTTTTAGGTGTTTCCTTACCGTGTAAATATGTTTCATTTAATTCTTCACCATTTCTATATACTTTTCCATCCTCAATAAGAATTTTATCTCCTGCAACACCAATTACTCTTTTAATATAACTTTCTTTGCCCATTTCTAAAATATAATATACAAATTTAGAAAATATCCCCTTTGGCTCATTGTCATAACTAGCTATTGGGTTACTTTGATCTGTATTTGTATTATTGTCTGCATTTGATGGTTTCTCAAATGTAATAATATCTCCTCTTTCAATTTCTTTCTTTGTGGTAATACTCCACCTGTCAAGAACTAGCCTATCACCTGGCTCCATAGTAGTTTTCATAGAGGTTTGTCTTACAACTGTTGGTGTAAATATAAAGTGTCTAACCAAAAGTGCAAGTACTATTGCAATTAATATGCATAAAATCCATTCTACAATTTCCTTTATATTACTTTTATTTCCAAGCTCACTCATATTTTATATTACCTCTCCTTAAAGAAATTAACATTTATATTATATATCAATTACATTCATAAATCAAGTTAAAGTCTACTTTTTTGTAGGCACTTTTATTACAACTTCTGTTCCCTCTCCCTTTTTGCTCTTTATATCTATACTACCTTCATTTTTATCTAATATCTCTTTAGCAATTGAAAGTCCAAGTCCAGTTCCTCCCATTTCTCTGGTCCTTGCTTTATCCACCCTATAAAATCTTTCAAAAATACGTGTTAAATCTTCTTCTGGGATTCCTATTCCATTATCAATAATTTTAATATATGCATCATTATAAACAAATCCAACATATATCTTAATATTTCCAGAAGCAGGAGTATATTTAATACTATTTGTAAGAATATTAAGCACCACTCTTTCAATTCCATCCTTATCCGCAAATACCTGTGGTACATTTGCTGTCACAAAGCATTCAACAGTTTGATGCTTTTTCTCAATTTCAAGCTGAACTTTCTCTTGGCATTGCTTTACTAATTCTCCTAAATCAAATTCTACCTTTCGTTGCTTCATTTCGTCATTATCATATCTTGAAAGAGCCAATAAATCAGTAACAAGCTTTGCCATTCTTCTAGCCTCTGTTGCAATTACATTTAAAAATTTATCTTTTGTCTCTTTATCATATTCATCCTCAAGCAAAGTATCTGCGTATCCCATTATAGAAGTAATTGGCGTCTTAAGCTCATGAGATACATCAGCAACAAACTCTTTTCTCATATTGCTTAATCTAACATGTTCTGTAATATCTTGTATAACTACAATAACTCCTGTTGGAATATCCTCCTCATTTTTAAGTGGTGCAAAATGCATATGCATGTGAGTGTCTCCAACTGCTACTTTTTCCTCAGAAGCTGTCCAATTTTCAAGATAAATTATCTTTTCCAAATTTATATCAACCTTCAATTTCTCAAATATTTTTTCGAAGCTATCATCCTCTGGTATCAATCTTAAAAGTCTTGTAGCTGCTGGGTTTATGAGTTCAATTTTTCCATCCATGTTAAAAGCAATAATTCCATCTGTCATATGTAAAAGTATTGTTTCAATTTGATTCTTTTTCTTAGAAACCTCACTTAAGTTTCCTTTTAATTCCTTCGTCATCATATAAAAAGCATTTACCAATTCGTCAACTTCATTCTCATTTCTACTTTGCTCTAATTCTTTTGTTTCAAATTCTTCTCCAGATGCAATCTTTTTAGCATTATTAATAAGCCTAGTAATAGGTGAAATAACCTTTTTAGTCACAAAAACTCCGAACCAAAGTGCATACTAACATAAAAGCAAGCATAGTGCACCAAGTTATCACTTTTATGCTTCCGTAATATCGAATTAACTCCTGAGGTACATCTCCTGAATAAGCTTGAATAGCTTTTCCTAAATTAGTATAATTGATATACCCCATAATTCCAATAATAATTACACCAACTATCAAAAAGACAAAAATAATTTTTATTTGTATATTTCTTAACATTTCAAAATTCCCCTTCACAAATAAGAACATAATTTAACAAAACAAAAGTTAATATTTATTTTATACTTAGGGGAATCTCCCTGCACAAACTCATATAAAATAAATATTAACCCCTGCTCTACTTCTCTTTACACAAATGTCTTATTAATCTTCCTCTGGCTTAGCAATATAATATCCTACACCTCTTTTAGTTACGAGTATTTGTGGGTTTGTTGTATCTTCTTCAATCTTCTCTCTAATTCTTCTTACAGTAACATCTACTGTTCTTATATCTCCAA
>JAAWCC010000028.1 GCA_022792975.1 Clostridia bacterium
AACATGTGTGCATGGAATTAAAAGATTATTACCATATGATAATTAAGGTTAAAGGAGGAATTTGAAAATGGCAAGAGTTAAAACAGCAATAATTACACGTAAAAAACATAAAAAAGTATTAAAGCAAGCAAAAGGTTATTATGGAGCTAAGCATTACAGATTTAGAACAGCTAAGCAAGCAGTTATGAAATCTGGTATGTATGCTTATGTTGGAAGAAAAGATAAGAAAAGTAATTTCAGAAAATTATGGATTACAAGAATAAATGCTGCTGCTCGTCAAAATGGATTAACTTACAGCAAGTTAATCGCTGGTCTTAAAAAAGCTAATATTTCTATCAACAGAAAAATGCTTGCAGAAATCGCTGTAACAGATGCTGAAGCTTTTACAAAAATAGCTGAAGCTGCTAAAAATGCATAAATTTTAAAGAGGGTCTCCCCTCTTTTTTTTAAATAAAGTTTCTATTTTAAGTTTACTCCTACTACCCCGTCCAATCGCACCTGCTATTATTCCAGCAAGCATCATTATTATTGCATACATATTCAATGTAAAGCTTCCACCTATTAGACTTGACAATATATAAATTATAAACATGTACAAAAATCCTATTATTCCCCCATTTATTATTCCATTTTTGTTGATTGCACGGGCTGCAATTGAGCCTCCGAGCTAATATGCTTACTGCTGTTATAAGTATTATTACTGGCACTATTGTGCCTTCTTCTATTCTTGTATATGTTAGTAATGCTGCATATATAAATAGTAAAATTAATGTTAACATACCTGATATCCCAATTCCTTTTAATATTTTTATTGGGCTTTTTTCTAATATATCCCTCAAGACTTCCTCCCCCTTATTTAGTTTCTTTATTCATTTTTATTCTTATAGTTATAAATTATTCTCATTTAGAATAGGATTTAATTACAAAACATATCTCTTCTTTTTAATATTTAGAGATAATCATTTGTTTTTATAGATTGGAGGTTTTCTTATGGATAAAAATATGGATTTCGGAGCTCGGTGGTTTTTCTCCTTATGATATGCCCAATGATTTTAATTCTGATATGTATAAGGACCCTATGTTTAATCCAATGCTCCAATATGAGCAGGCATATATGTATTATAGATATTTAACTATGCAAATGGAATATAAAATAAAGTGTAAAGAATATGATAAGATGACTGCAAAAGACCGGAAGGCGTATTGAATAGCCTTCTTTAGTCTACTGTATCGTCTTTTATATAATACTCTGCTCCTAACATTTCATCTGGTAAATATTGCTGTTCTACCCAATGCCCTGGATAATCGTGTGGATATTTATATCCCTGTCCATATCCAAATTCGCTCATTCCGATTTGCTGGTGCGTTTCTAATATGCATTGGTATCGTACCAGTATCTCTTGAGTTTACATCTGCAAGTGCTTTGTCTATTGCCAAATATGCTGCATTTGATTTTTTTGAAGTTGCAACATATACAGCCGCTTCTGAAAGAATAATTCTAGCCTCTGGCATACCAACCATTGTTACTGCTTGCATTGCAGATGTCGCAATTGTTAAAGCCATAGGATTTGCCATTCCGTACATCCTCTGCGGCAGCGATTACTATTCTTCTTGCTAAAAAAACTGGATCCTCTCCCCCTGCAATTGCTCTAGCTAGGTAGAATACTGCAGCATCTGGGTCACTTCCTCTCATAGATTTTATGAACGCACTTATATTATCATAATGGCTATCTCCATTTTTATCAAATATAACTTTTCTATTTGCTACGCTCTGTTTTGCGATTTCGTCTGTTATGTTTATATATCCATTTGCATCCATTTTTGTTGTAAGCACTGCCACCTCTAAGCCATTTAATGCATTTCTTACATCTCCATCCGCTGACTTTGCAATTTTTCTTAAGGTGCTATCTTCAATTTTCACATTAAAACTCTTGAGCCCTTCCTCGCTTTCTAATGAATTTTTAAGCACCTTATATACATCCTCCTCTGTTAATGGCTCTAATTTGCAAACCATTGATCTAGAAATTAGTGCCTTGTTTACTTCAAAATATGGATTTTCTGTTGTTGCACCTATTAATATAACTGTTCCGTTTTCTACAAAAGGCAGTAATGCATCTTGCTGTAATTTATTAAATCTATGTATCTCGTCTATAAACAATATACACTTGCCACTTGGGTTTAATATCAAGTTTTGTGCTTCTTCTACCACCTTTTTTATATCCGAAACTCCTGCTGTAACTGCATTTATCTTATAAAATTTAGATTTTGTTGTATTACTTATTACCTTTGCAAGTGATGTTTTTCCGCAGCCAGGAGGTCCCCAAAGTATAATGCTAGAAAGTCTATCTGCCTGTATGGTTCTATATAAAATTTTGTCCTTGCCTAAAATATGCTCTTGACCAACATATTCTTCTAACGTCTTTGGCATCATTCTATAAGCTAGTGGTTTATTTAATTCCATACAATTATCCCTCTCTTTATTAATCTCTACTTAAAATTGCTAATCCTTTTCTTATTATATCCTCTACACTTAAGCTCTTTAAATTCTCCCTTTCAAAGGCCTTTTCTATTTCCTTTTTGTTATATCCTAAAACTTGAAGTGCTGATATTGCTTCACTTACATTATCATCTGTTTGAATAACAGTCTCTACCTCTTGATTTGCCACATCTTCTAATTCTACCTTCTTCATTTTGTCTCTAAGCTCAATAATCAGCCTAGCAACTGTCTTTTTACCAAGTCCTGGTATTTTTGTAAGTCTTGCTTCATCATTTGTAATGACTGCTAATGCGAAATTATGTGGTTCAATATTAGCAAGAATTGTAAGTGCAGACTTTGCTCCTATTCCACTAACTGATATTAAAAGTTCAAACATATTAAGTTCTTCACTCGTTAAAAATCCATATAGACTAATATTATCCTCTCTTACATGATAATGTGTATGAACCTTTACTGTGTCACCCAAACCTCCGCAATTTATCTATTGCATTTTGAGCCATAAATATTTTGTAGCCAACTCCATTTGCTTCTACAATTACTGAGTCATTTAGTTTCATTTCTAAGCTTCCCTTTATATATGCAAACATTTTTCTCTCTCCTTAATCAAACAAATTTTCTTTTATTTTATCATATATTTTTATTTTTTCAAGCCTTTTTTAAAATTCTTCTTAAGGCTAATTTATTATTAAAGTATAAGCACTTTTTCAATATTATTTCATACTATATTACATGAACTCTTGTGAATTAGTAAATGCCGTATCAATGCTTACGTGCTTGATTGTTCAAAATTATAGTGAGGAGGAAATAGGCTTACTTGCTGCAATTTTTACTCAATTAGGAGATAGCTTAGCAACTATTCTAGCTAATGAGGCCTTATTAGACACAAAAAAATGTGAGCAGGCAGAAATAAAAAAATAATTTTTAAAAATAATTACTAATCTGATTTAAATCTTTAAATCCTCCTTGACGTAAAATTTCATAAGCTATTATTGCTACTGAATTTGACAAGTTAAGCGAGCGTAAATCCCCAATCATAGGAATTCTTATGGTATTATCTATATATTTTTGCAAAAGCTCCTCTGGTAACCCTTTAGTTTCTTTACCAAATAAAACAAAAACCTCCTCTTTGTTGTTAAATTCAACATCAGAATAGCAAGTTTTGGCTTTAGTACTAGCATAATACATTTCATGCTCCTCTGGCTTATATTTATCCAAAAAAGCTTTAAGTGAAGAATGCTCTTCTATCTCTAGCTTATCCCAATAATCTAGTCCTGCCCTTTTAAGATATCTATCTGATATGCTAAATCCTAGTGGATGCACTAAATGTAGCTTTTAGCCAGTCGCTGCACAAGTTCTTGCTATATTCCCTGTATTTTGTGGTATTTCAGGTTCTACCATTACTATATTTAATTTCATTTTAATTACATCCTCTCTTATATGTTTTAGTTTGATTGAAGTTTTCCTTTTAAATTGCTATTCCAATTAGATTTAGTGCAATTCCTGTAACTCCACCTAAAGCAAATAGCAAAACCACTATAAATATATTTTGCTTCAAATTTTTATTCATTCTAAATAATATAAGTAGACCTGTTCCTGCATTTGCTAATAAACCACCAATTAGTGAGCCAAAGCTTATTATTTTTGATAGATATAATTCTGTTATTATTACTGATGAGGCGCAATTTGGTATCAGTCCTATTAATGCTGCGACAACTGGTCCGAAGTATTTTAGAATTAGACATAAATCCACTTATAGCTTCTTCTCCAATTAAGCTTATTAATATATTCACAATTAACGTTAATAAAAATATATATATTGTTATACTTATAGTATGTTTTAATGAAGATTTTATTAGACTTTTTTCACAATGACAATGTTCTTCTTCACATAAGTCAACTATTTTTTCTGCTTCACTATGTTTTCTCCTCAAAATAAAGTCTATTATAAACCCATATATCATACCAAAAGCAAATTTTACCCCAAGTATTCCTAAAATAGTGCCTATGGGTGCTGCCTCTGATATAAATATTGGAAGCATTTCGTCAGAAGTTGAAAGATATACTGATATTAATGTGCCAAGTGTTATTACTCTTCCCGCATAAAAATTTGTTGCGGCAACAGAAAATCCACATTGCGGGAATATTCCAAGTAATCCGTCCTATAACTGGTCCGAATTTTCCTGATTGCTTTATCTTCTCCTTTGATTTATCACTTAGTTTATGCTCTAAGTATTCCATAATTAAGTATGTGATAAATAAAAATGGTATTAACTTTAAGGTGTCAATCCCAGCATCTAATAATATATCTAACATTATTTTCTCCTAACTAAATTTATTCTTTGTCTTGTTACATTGTATAATTTAACTTATATATTGTACTATATTTTTATAAAAAAATCAACCAAAATTTAACGGCAAACTCCCCCAAGCTATTCTTGCTCGGGGGAGTTTGCCTTGGAGAAGTCACTTACTCGTCGTCGCTGTCTCCATTAAACCGCAGGCCAAAGGAGATGATTTCGGGATCAAATCCCATATTTTTGAGGTTCTTCAGGAGTACTTCCTCAAAATCTCCATCCTGTTCAGCAGCTTCTGTGAAAGCTTTCTCAAGCATAAATTGACAAAGTGTATGATGC
>JAAWCC010000029.1 GCA_022792975.1 Clostridia bacterium
ACTAAATTAACCAGCGATTCTACAATGGGCGCATACACATCCCAAAAGATTCCATATGCCTCCTTAAATTTGTCTATTGGATTTTTTATAATCCTAAACATTGTATTTATTGAAATTGCAAATACTATTGGCAAAGCCAAAGTATATGTCTCGTCTAACCAAACTGAAATAAATGGGTTTGCAAGTTTATAGAAAAGGAAGCCAAAGAGTGCTGTTACAAACAGCATTAAGACATATATTTCTTTCCAAATTCTATATACCTCTTTTTCTGTTTTTTCTATAATTAAATTTCCGAATAGATGCTGTTATCCCCATAAAGGCTTGCTCTACAATTCCTGTTAATAGAGTATATATTGTCATATAATTTGAATATATACCAACACCTGTTAAAGTGTCAAATTTTGAAATTAGAATATTATCTGTTTGATAAACGACTATACTTCCTATCTTATGGAATACCAAGTCTTTTGTTCTTTTTACAATATCTTTATAGCTTGTAATTAGCTCCTTAAATGTCAGCTCCTCTTTGCCTTTATACCAATCATACATTTTCTTGATTTTCATATTTGTGTATAAATATATGAAAATGCTTGCTATAATTTCAATTATAAGCCATACATAGAAGTTTTTAAGTACAATTATACTTATAAGTTGTAATATATTTTTGATTATTTTACCGTTATTTTGTATTCTTACAACTATATAGTTCTTCTGATCTGCTGATGGAAGTACATTTATAAATGTTAATAAATATGATGCCACTGTTGCAATTAGATATAATACAAATGAAATTCTTACTTCACTTATATTAATATTTGTATTTACAAAACTGTTTATAAATATTGTTATAACTATTCCAATCACAGCTATAACAACTGCAATTATCCTATACAAGTACTTATATAAGCACAATATTTCATTCATTTTTTTATAATCTTTATCCGCAATAGGTTTATAAAGCGAATATCCCACTGCAGTTGATAATCCAAGTTCAGCTATATTTAGCATTCCGATTAAGTTTACAAGTAATGAATTTAGTCCTGCATATTCAATGCCGATGTTATTTACTAAAAATGTCCTCATTATAAATGTAAATATATTGCTTATAAAATAATATACTAGTGAAACTACTGCATTTTTTGCTGAGCTTTTAGTTCTTGTCGTTTCTTCTGCCATTTATAATTCCTCCGCCTAAAAATTTTTCATATATTCTTTTGCTACGTTTTCCCAAGTTAGTTCATCTCTTTCAAATTCTTGTTTATATTCCAATACCTCTTCTATTTTTTTCAATAATTGCTTTTGATTTTTAGGCTCTACATAATATATTCCTTGATAATCCTCTTTTCCCACACTTGTAGTGATTACAGGAAGCTTTTGATTGTATGCTGCTAAGAAGCTTCCATTTCTAGTTTGAACTCCATCTGTAAAGGGAAGCACACACAAATTGCTTATTTGAAGCAAATCTGCAACATCCTTTTCATCATCGAAAAGTCCTGTTATAGTTACCTTATCCTTTATATTAAGCTTGTCCATTAACTCTAATAAGCCTTTTTCATACTCATTCTTTTCATCTAATTTTCCAATGTAAAGTAATTTCACATCCTCTGATAATTCCTTCATACATTCTAAAAGATATTCTATTCCCTTCGAAGCCCTTGCAAATCCAAAATATGAAATTACTTTTTTATTATTTAAGTTATACTTTTCCAATAGCTCGACCTTTTTCTTCTCTGTTATATTACTTCTCGGAATATTTGAGCTAATTGGTATATAAACAATATCTGCTTTTGGTACAATCAATTTTATTTTATTTATAAATTCTTCTGCTGCAACTATTATTTTATCTAATTTTGAAAAATTCAAATATAATCTAAATTTCCTTTGAATAGAAAATTCCTCATAATCATATTCATGCACCGTCGCAGTAACTTTGCACTTAAATTTTTGTTTAATCCTAAATGGTAATAAACTCATCATAAATGCCGATTTATATTCATTACTTGGATATTGTATGTTTACAACCTCAGGTTTTATTTCTTTTACTTTTTTAATTATTGCCTTGTATTCTGAAAAGTCCCATTTTTCTGCAATATTGTGTATTTGTAAAGCTTTAGAATTTGTATCAGCATGTTTTGAAGTTATTATATGAACTTCATTTCCTTGCCTTGCAAATTCCTCTGCAAGCTTACAAGTATAATCTCCTATTCCACATTTCATTTTAGGAAATGCTCCTACTATAAAACACATTTTCATACTTCTCACATCATTCCTTAAATCTTTTTATTGTCTCATTTGCACAAGCCTCCCAAGTAAACTTTTTAACTTGGTTTATCCCTTTTTCTCTTCTTTTCTCTTTTTCTTCTTTGCTTTCATTGATAACTTCTAAAATTTTATCTCCACGTTCTTGGTAATCCAATACATTTTCATAGTAATAACTTGCATCTCCTCCTACCTCTGGAAGTGACGAATTATTTGCTGTTAAAACTAAGCATTTATTTGACATTGCCTCTAGAATTGGAAGACCAAAGCCCTCATATAATGATGGATATACAAATATACTTGCATTATCATATAAATACTTTTTTTCTTCTTTTGAAATATATCCTGGCATTATTATATCATTTTTAAATTCTGATGCTTCAAAAAGTTTAATAACTTCTTCATATTTCCATCCCAAGCCTCCTGCAAGTATTAACTTTAAGTCTGTTCTCTCTTTACTTTTAATATAATTGAAGGCTTTAATCAATGTTGGTATGTTTTTTCTAGGCTCTATGGTACTTAGGAAAAACAAAAATGGTGTATTTTTTATTTTAAATTTATCCTGTATTTCTTTTTCCTCTGTTTCACTTAAAATTTTGCCTTCTGCAAAATTCGTTCCATTATATATTACATCTATTTTTTCTTCTTTTATCCTATAAAATTCTATTATATCTTTTTTAGTAGCCTCTGATATAGCAATAATTTTATTTGCGTTTATCAAGCTCTTTTTTAAGAAAAGTTTTTGTATTATAGTATTTTTAAAGGAGCCTACTGTCTTTAATTTTTTTATTGCTAAATCATGTATTGTCAAAACAAATCTTATGTTTTTAGAGTATTTGTTTCTTTTAGGAAGGCAATGCTGAGTTCCCCAAAATATATCTATTTGGTCAGCTTGCAAGATTTGAGGAAGTTTAAAATATAGCCAAAAACTCCCGTAGCCTCATATTCCCATCTTTTATTATTATATTATCGTTTAGTTTTTCATTTATTTCTACTTTTCTAGGCGAATATAGAATATATTTATTTTCTTTATCTTGCTTTTTATTAATTTGCTTAATAAGCTCTTCTATATATATTCCTATTCCTGACTTTTTCCCCTCTAGACCTCTTGCATCTATACCAATATTCATATACATCCTCCTTAATCTTTTAATGTAGAATACTTATATCCAAATACTAGCATTATCCAATAATACGTAAATGTTAAATCTGGTACTCCTACAAATAATGCTACTGTTGTTCCAAGTATTGCAATTAATAACATAACAGCTGTTCCTTCATCCTCTTTTCTACATCTCCATAATTCTTTGATAACAACAAACAAAATATAGAAAAATCCAATTATTCCAATTACTCCCATATTTAGCAGTATATTAGTGAACATGCTAAAGGTTCTATATGAACCAAGACCTATTCCTACAATTGGAGAATTTTTCAAAAGCTCAAGGCCAATGCTTTCTCCCTTCATTCTTTCCACTCCTGAGCCTGTTCCAAGTTTATCTATTGTCATTTGCTTTATAGTGCTTATCATGTTTTGGAGGGCAGAACTATATTCTTCCTCCTCCTTCTTATCGTCTTGTTGTTGTTTATCTACTTTTATTGGCTCTATTGTTTGAAGCCTATATCCTACCTTCAAAAAACCAACGCATAAAATTGCAGCAAAGACAATTGAAGCCACAGTTGCACTTAACATTTTAAAGAAATTTACTTTCTTATTATCCATCTCGCCTTTTTTTCTGCACACAAATAATGTATATATACCAAATAAGGCATATACAACTACTAATCCTACATATGTCGTTGTTGAAGTTGTAAGAATTGCACAAGCTGTTGAAGCCACCAATAGTATGAATGTTAGTATATATTTTTTGCTTTTTATTTTATCCTTCATTTTTAAGAAGGCTCCTAAAACAAAAGGTAAAAAGCAAAATAGGTTTATTGCAAATGTTGATGGTTCTAATGCAATTGATGAAATCCTTTTTACATTGTTTGCTATTTGATCAAAGCATTGTGCTGCATATGGATTATTATTAAATAGAAAATCTGGATATGGCACTCCTAGATAGAAGGTCATAAATTGCAGTAATCCCCATATTACTGCAAATATTGAGCTTATGCAAAATACTTTTAAGAGCTTTCTAATTTCTTCTTTTGTTTTAATTGTAAAAGATAAAACAATCATTACTACAAATATAAATATTGTAATAACTGCTCTTGTTATATTAGTCTTGCAGAATCTTAAAGTTTGAGGTTGATCTAAGATATCTGTGTATTCTACGTTTATGCCTGAAGCTGCTAAGAAAATTTCGCCTATAATTATTATTAAGATAAATATTATAAAGGCTGTTGCTAATTTATTACTTTTTAGTTTTTCTATAATTATTTCTTTATTTATTTTTGGTTTACTTTTTATAAAATTGATAATTTGTCTTAATATAAATAATGCACCTAAAAATTCGTATGGCTCTACTGGTGTTGTTGTCACCGTTATATTAAGTAAGTTTGCTGCTGTAAATGTTGATAAAAATACTAACATATATAATAATAATTTTTCATTTTTAAAAAATGCATATATTGATAATATTATTGTCACAGCACCTAATAGTGTTATTTCCATTGTTTTTCTCTCCTTTTTTTCCTGTTGTTATTCATATAAAGCAAAGACATCCTTTACTTCCTCGCTAGTTTTTTTCCAATTAAAATTTCTAGCCCATTTAATACGCTTTTGTTTATCTAAGTCTGTATCTTCCCTTTTTAATTCCCCTTCTATAACTTCCTTCATGCTCGTAGTATCCTTTGGGTCAAAATATGGTATTGCTTTGCCCCCAACCTCTAAAAGTGATGAACTATTTGAGCATGCAACCTTTGAACCACATGCCATAGCTTCTATTACTGGAAGTCCAAATCCTTCATATAATGAAGGAAATACAAATAAATCAATTAAATTATATAAATCAACTAATTCCTCATTTGTGACTATCCCTGTATGAATTACCCTATCCTCTATTTTTAATTCCTTTTCCCTTTCATAAAGTACATTGTAATTTTCAAAGGCCTTCCCTACTAAAAGCAAAACTGATGCTTTGCTTTCCTCCATTTCACTAAAGCTAATTAATAACTTCTCTAAATTCTTATGAGGTTTTAAATTACCCACATACATAAGTATTTTTTTATCTTTTGGAATTTTAAATTTTTCATAAAGATATTCTATTTCCTGTTTTGGCTTTTCTTTTACATCTTCTTTTACACCTAAATATGTTACTTTGATTTTATCTTCAGCCACCTTAAAATATTTAATCAAATCTTTTTTGGTGTTTTCTGATACAGTTAGTATAATCTTAGCCTTTTTTATTGCTATCTTCATCATAATTTTTGCATAAAGAATTTTTAGTCTGCTACCAAATAATTCTTTATATACTAAATGTGTTAAATCATGTATTGTAACAATCATATTGCCCTTATAAAATATCGGAACGTTATAATGTGGTACATGAAGTATATCTGGCTTTAGTCTTTTTAACTCTTTATATGGAAATTTCAATTGCTCTTTAATTCCATATATTGGTGCATCAAGCTCTATAATCCTATCTAGGTTCTTTACGTCCTTTAGTTCTTCTTTATTACCGAATTGCTATATCATAACAATCATTTTTCATTAAATTCTGTATATATTCACCTATACCAGACATTTTATACATCCTAGCATCTACTGCCACTTTCATTTGTCTTCAACTACTTTCTCTACAAATTTTGTTATCTTTTCCCTAAACCTCTCTTCGTCAAATTCAAGTGCATGAGCTCTTATTTCTTCTTTATCAAATTTTATTTCCTCTGATTTTAATATTGCCTTTTTTACATCCTCTACTGTCTGATTTTCAAAAAATACACCTGTTTTTCCGGTCTATAACAGAATCCAATACTCCACCTTTTCCATAAGCAATAACTGGTCTGCCACAGCTCTCAGCCTCAACTGGTACTATCCCAAAATCTTCCTCTCCTGGAAAAATTAGAGCCTTACATTCTGCCATATATTTTTTTACTTCTTCATCTGAAATTCTACCCATAAACTTTATATTTTCATTCCCTGCTGCTAATTTTTCCAGATTTTCTCTCTCAGGTCCATCACCGATTACTACTAATTTTCTATTCAAGCTCTTACATGCCTCAACAGCCAAATCAAATCTCTTATACGTAACCAGTCTTGATAAGACCAAGTAATAATCTCCATCTACATCTGATATATTAAATAGCTTGCACCTTACTGGAGGATTTATAACAACTGCATCTCTTTTATAATGCTTCTGTATTCTTTTTTTTACCTCATTTGAATTGGCGATAAAGTAATCTACTCTATTGCTAGATGATACATCCCATATTCTCATATAATGCAAAAGAATATTAACCAATTTCTTTTTTAGTTTCCCCATTCCGGTTTGTATATTCGTCTCTTTTTTCCCAAGCATATCTCATTGGAGTATGACAATAGCATATGTGTATACTTCCTGGTTTAGTGAGCACACCTTTTGCACAAGAAGAGCTACTGCTTAGCACTACATCATAAGCATTTAAATCAAATTTCTCAAAGGCCATTGGCATTAGTGGAAAATACTTTTTGTGATTTATAACCTTCTTATTCTTCTTTTGCAAACTACTTGTATAAACTTCAATATCTTTTAATTCTTCACTTAAATTATCTGGTGTGTAAAATGTAGTATATATTGGTGCATCTTTAAAGCACTTTTTGAAGTTTATTATAACCTGCTCTGCCCCTCCCATATTTGTCAGCCAATCGTGTACAATTGCAAGTTTCATGCATTATTCATCCTCTCTATTTTTTTCTAAGCTCATGTACCTTATTAATGCTATCTCTACTTCCGATTACAAGTACATTATCTGTATCAATGCAAAATACATCACTTGCATCTAATAAGATTACCTTCTTATCTCCTGAATAAACTATGTTATTTTTGGAATTATAGCTTTCTATATTTCCATTCAAGATATTAGAATTTACATCTTTTGGAATATATCTTTCAAGTGAGTTCCAGCTTCCTATATCATCCCATCCAAAGCTTCCTGGTATAACATATATATTTTTAGATTTTTCCATAACAGCATAGTCTATTGATATTGCTTCACATTCAGGATAAACCTTTTCTAAAATTTCTAAATAATTTGCATTTTCTATACTTGGCAATCTTACAAGAACATTATATCCAGAATAATTTGCCTCTAATTCTTTTAGCATATTGTTTACATCAAATATAAACATTCCTGCATTCCAAAGGTATCCACCATCTGACAAATACTCTTTTGCTTTTTCTAAATTTGGCTTTTCAACAAATCTTTCTACCTTTATTACTTTATCACTTGATTTTTCAAATTTTATATATCCATAGCCTGTCTCTGGTCTATCTGGCGTTATACCTATTGTAACTATTGCCTCTTTATTTTCACTTGTAACATATTCATTTGCTTTATTTAAGATATTGCAAAACTCATCTGTATCCTTTATTGCATGGTCCGATGGGAGTACAGCAACAGTTGCAGCTTTGTAAATTTCCCTTATGTATAAGCATGCAAGAAGAATGCAAGGTGCAGTATTTCTTCCTTCTGGTTCTATTATGATGTTTCTTTCTGGCAAATCGTTTAAATCCTTTGCAACCTGGTCTTTATATCTTTTTCCTGTTACGACAAATATTCTTTCTTTTGGCATAATTTTTAGTAATCTTTCATATGTTAGTTGTATCATAGTTTCTTTTTCATCAATCAAATTTAAGAATTGTTTAGGTGTTTCCTCTGTTGACTTTGGCCAAAATCTAGTACCTTTACCTCCTGCCATAATTAAAGCACAAAACATACATATTCCTCCATTTTCTAGTATATTTGCAAAATATATCCCTATTATATATAATCTTTAAAAAAATATCAAGTAAATTCATAAAGTATTTACATTTAAGCCTTAATTTTTTGCACAATGAAGTTTGCCCAAATTACTTTTTCTGGTCTCCTGGTGCTTGATATTGTTTCGAAATAATCAACTATTTTAAGCTTTAAACTCTTTTCTTGTAAAATCTTTTCTAATTCTTGCTTAGTCAAAAAGTTATAATATTTGTCTTCTACAATTTTATAGCCAGCTCCTTTTTTGAAAGACATATAAATTTGGCTTCAAAGCTCTTATCATTTTAGCTAGAATACTAGGCAATTCTTTCTTGCTAACATGTAATATTGATGAACAGGCCCATATTGCATCATAAAGCTCCTCATCATTCAATTCATTAAATTTCATGCATTCAACCTTTTGATTAATATAATTGCTTGATAATTTACACATCTCAGCTGAGCCATCTATTGCCTTCACTCTGTATCCATGTTCTATAAAGTATCTGCTATCTCTACCAGAGCCACATCCGAAATCTAATATATAAGCATTCTGTGCTATTTTACTTAGAAACCTATTATAATTTTCTTTTAAATCTTCCTTTACAGTCTGTTCAAAATATAATTTTGCATTTTCATTATAATAACTTAATGTATCATACATTTTTAGTCCTCCACTATTTTTAATTTATTTTTTAAATGATATTTTGTATTTTTTCTATCATATTAAATAATTTTGACATTTACTTTAGAATTAACCAAATTTCTCCTTAAATTGCACAAAAAAGCAAAATGCTTTATGCAATTATCTAGCACATATAAAGCTTTACAAATTTAGATAATTATAAAAAACTCAAGTTTTGTTCTTCAATAAACTTGAGTTTTTTACTATCGTTTTTAATAGTTACTCTTTTTTCATTAATCTATCAAATTGATAAAGCAATACTAAGCCTACACCACATAAGAATACAACTATTGAAATCCATCCTCCAATGAATGGAAGCTTTCTTAATGCCCAAATCACAAATGATACTGGAATTATAAGTAATAACTTTTTGAATTTGTCCTCTGATAATTTTAGCTTACTTGCAATATATTCATTTGCAACTACTGTTACCATGAAGGCATTAAACATCAATACTGTACAATAAACAAAAATTAGTAATCCAGAAAGTCCTGCTCCAACTCCAGTCATTAGAAGTAATAATGCTATTACTGGTATTAGTATTGTAAATGCTAAACCAATTGCTAATGCTAATAAACCTTTTGTAGATACATAGTCCTTTGCCTTTTGTACAAATTTTGGAGATAATAGCCATAATGCTAGATACATTACAACATCAAATATAATTGTTCCAATTGCTCCCCACACTAAGTCTAATACTTTCTCTGCTGGCTCTGTTACTTTTTCAATATATTTTGTATATTTTATATCCCCTGTAATATCTGCTTTTTCTTGAATATTTGTAAGCTCTTCTCTTGCTTCATACTCTAAATTTCCATATACTTGAAGCCTTGCTTCATTCTCAGCTATTGTAAGCTTATCAGCAGTTACCTTTATATCTCTTCCCACTTTTCCTGCTAGCACCATATTTTCAGCCACTGATTTAACATCTCTATAAACCCCTGCATTTTCACCAAATTTTAAGGTTTGTGAAGCAGAATATAAGTCTACTGCAAAACCATTCATTACAATATCATATCCTGCAACAAATGCTTGCCCCCCAATATATCCTTCTTCTTCAATTATAAGTTTATTTGCAAAAACAAATAATGATCCATATACTTGCCCTGTAATTTTTACTGTATTACCAAAAATAAATACATTTCCATTTACTATTTTATCCATCGTATATACTTTTTCATCACTTGCAATGTATAAATCTCCTTCATGCATCGTGCTTGGATCTATTATTTCATGGTTGTGTCCATCATCATCTGTTGTAACTGTTTCACCTTCTTGTGAAGTTCCCACATTTTCTCCTTCTGCTGGCGCCTCAGGATTATTTTGTCTTGCATTATCTCCTGGCGCTGTGGCAGATACTTTATATCCAAAACTCAAGATTACTGCAATAGTGATTAAAATTACAGTTAAGATTTTTGTTTTTTTCATATTATCCTCCCTATTTTAATGAGCATAAATGCTCCCTATATCCTTTCTATAATGTAAAATTTCATCTACATTACCTTCAAGTGCTTTATATACCCTTTTTCTTGCTGTATCCATATTTTTATCAGTTGTAACTGCTGCAAAAAGTCTTGAATTTCCAACACTTTCATATTCATTTTCTATTAAGTGCTTTGTGCTTGAAAAATATATTTTTACACCTTGCTTTTGTATTTCCTCTTTGTTTAGAGTAAATTTAATTGGCTCTTTTTCAGAAGCAACTGCATAACTTGGTGTAACTACATATACTGTAAAGGTATTAGTCTTAGCAAATTTACAGCTTTCTTCACTTAGAGTTTGATTTTGAATACTTTCAAATAGTTCATTGAAAGGTGTTTCAATTGAATTTAATATGTTCAGCGATTCAGGATCTCCAAACCTTGCATTAAATTCTATAAATTTAATACCATTTTCACATTTGAAAAATCCACCATAAATTACTCCATTAAATTCTAGATTATCTCTATTTACATACTCTATTGTCTTTTTCATAAGGCTAGCACATGTCTTTATATCTTTTTCTGTCAAGAATGGAAGAAGTCCATTGTCAAAACCTAGGCATCCCATTCCTCCTGTCCCTGGTCCTTTATCCTCATCAAATCTATAAGGGTAATCAAAAGTTGTTGGTGTAATTACAAGATTTTTTCCATCAGTTATTCCTGTTACCGTAAATTCTCTTCCTTCAACCTTATCTTGTATTATAACATTTCCTGCTTTTTTTAAACATTCTTTTGCATATTCAAACCCTTCTAATTTACCTTTAAAGTGGATACCTCCAACTTTAACTCCTTTTCCTCCAGTTAGTCCTTCAGGTTTTACAACAAAATCATCTCCACTGTAACTTTCAATGGCATTTTTTAAATCTTCTATTTCTGTCACGTTATAATTTTTGATAATCATTTCAGGTGCAAGCTTTTCGACTATTTCTAATGCATAACCTTTACTCCATTCAATCTTTGCTCCTTTTGAAGTTGGTCCAAAGGTTTTAAGTCCTAACTCTCTTGCTAAATCAATAAGTCCCTCTTGAAGTAAATTGTCACTACTAATAATACAATTCCTAATTTCTTCACTTTCTATGAACTTTTTAACTAACTTTTTGTCAAATGGGTCACCTATTATAAGCTTTCCATTTGAAGCCTCTACATACTCTGCGATAGATGGATTTTCATATGGCATTACAGAATAAAGACTATATCCTTTTGAAACATACTCAGCAATAACCGCCTCTCTTCCACCATTTCCTAACAACAAACATTTCTCCATTAAACTCTCCCTTTCTTTTTTACTATTTCTCCAATATCTGTTAGACTTTTATATTTATTAATAGTTCTCCTTTGCATAATAAGTATTTTTACCACATAATATATAAAATAAACAGATGCAACAGAGAATACTATATTTCCAAAATTATTATAATAAATTGAATAAAAATAAATTAGATAAACTGTAAATACAGCAATAATCATTACTTCGACCCCATGAAGCCAAAATTCTGATTTATCCTTCCTATAAGCAAACTCAAATATACCGATAGTTATGACCAAAAGTGTTATAGAAAATACTTTCAAATCTATCAAATAAGTGTCAGTAGGAATATTATCCCTTCCTAAATTAAGCGCCACTAAATAAGCAAAAACTAAAAAAGCAAATATAATATTCTGAAACCTAACTGAAGCAATCTTATCCTTAATCTCTTTAGGAAGCTTATTCTTTTCTTCGATAACTTTACCAAGCTTCTCGATATTATCCTTTGTTCTCAAATCTTCCTTCTTCATAAGTTCCTCCCCTTCTATATAAAAAGGACGTCATCATATAAGTATTGTGCTAGCTTTGAGCTCTAGTGTAAAATAGCAAAGGAGTTATATATTATTTTCTATTGGTCTGCACAGGGAGGCTCTCTAAATGAAAGTGACCCTAGGCGAATTAAGACAACTCTTTGAATGTAATAAACTAGAGAAGCCTTATGTAGAGCTGGTGCGCATAAGACGCACTAGCAAAGACCATCATAAAAATAATATATAACCCCTTCGCCATTTTGCACGAGCCCACCTAGAAGCACTAAAATCTACGCCCTAGGATGTGCCTTCTTATATATATTTTGTATAGTCGCATCTTGAAATTGCATATAAATCTGTGTTGACGAAATATCAGAATGTCCAAGCATAGTCTGTATAGCCTTCAAATCAGCTCCATTTTGAAGCAGATGTGTTGCAAATGAATGTCTTAAAATATGAGGTGTAATTTCCTTATTAATATGCGCTTGGTCTTTATAGTATTTTACTATTTTCCAGAAGCCTTGTCTTGTAAGTCTTTGCCCATTTGTGTTTACAAATAATGCTGTTACTGCTTCATCTTTAATTAATATATTTCTTGAATTTTCTACATAATCCTTTAATGCCTTTAGTGATAATGACCCCAAAGGAATATTTCTAGCTTTATCTTTGTTCTTACAGGTTACATATCCTTCTTCTATATTTATATCGTCTATGTCTAAAGAGATTATTTCTGTAACTTTCATTCCAGTAGCATAAGCAAATTCAAGCATCGCTTTATCTCTTATTCCCTTTAAGTCTATATTCTTTGGTTGATCTAATAATAATTCAACTTCTTGAGAAGTTAAAACTGCTGGAATTCTTCTTTCGATTTTTGGTGATTGTATTCCCTCTGTTGGATTTCTTTTTACTTTTTTATTTTTGAGTAGGAATTGATAAAAAGATCTAATTGAAGCTAAGCTTCTTGAAATAGTTGAGCTCTTTTTACCTATTTCGTTCATATGTCTTAAATAGTCTCTAATATCCTCCTCATCCATTTTTAAATAATTAATTCTGTTTTCCTCTATGTAATTGCTATATTGAGTAATATCACGTCTGTATGATTGTAAAGTATTTTGTGATGCTTTCTTGTCATTTTCTATGAAATCCAAGAAATTTTTAATTTGCTTTTGCATTATTCATCTCTCCCCATTAATCTATTAACATAAACTATATATGTTATATCAAATTAAACAAAAAAAGTAAATAGTTTTTTGATAATTTTTATAAAATATTTAAAGCTGACATAAATATACTTGTGGATACATATGTTTCTATGAACGATGCTACCACCAATGCAACAGTTAACATTGCAGAGAATATTGTGTGTCTTAATATTTCAATTTTTATGTTTTCTCTTCCCCTATCCTTCATAATCGATTTATATAATCTTATTCCACTTATTGCAAGTGCAAATAATGCTGGAATAAATATTATGTTTTGCAATAGCATTGAGGAAAAAATAAACACCGAGCCATTTCCTATTCCCAAGGTTGCAATTATACTGGCAATACTATATCCAAAGGAAAAGCCTCTAAAACATACTATCCCATAAACTGCAAATATTCCAATTACTGTTAATCCTGCAAACCATAGCCCTACTGAGAGAAGTACATTATTTTTAACAGATTTCATAAATATTTTTGTATAATTTACTTCTGTTTGCTCTTTTGATTTATCAACAAATTCATTTATA
>JAAWCC010000030.1 GCA_022792975.1 Clostridia bacterium
ATACTAATTTTATTAGTATGCTAAAATTTTTTTATATTATAAGAGTTTTTGGCTATTATATAGCTTAAAATCTTATTACAGGGCAATTATATAAATATTGCAATTTTAAATCAAATTATGTTTTAGTTAATATGAAGGGAAGCAATATATAGTAATGAAAAAGTTTAATGAGAGGCTTAGAGAGCTTAGAGAAGATAATAATCTAACCCAAACTAATCTTGCAAATGAATTAATGATTGATCAAAGAAGTTTGTCATTTTATGAAATAGGAAAATATGAGCCAAATCTTGATACCTTAAAAAGAATGGCCATTTTTTTTAAGGTGCCAACAGACTATATATTAGGCTTAACAAATGAAAAGGAGCCTTACCCAAGAGAGGATTAATGTAAATTCCTTGCCTATTTTAATTAGGTATGATAAAATGTATTCAATATTTCTCTTGAGAGGGTCTAGTATAATGGAAAATAAATCTACTAAATTATTTATAAATAAAACTACTAATACACAAGATGCATATATGAAATTTTTGAAATTCCACAGTAAAACTTTTAGTTTTTCTTATATTTTATATACTGTTTTCTGGTCATTTTTGTTTACTCTTTGTATTTTTCTAGCTTTCAGAGGAAATGCAAGAATTCAAGGAGTTTTATTAACTATTGCATTAATAGGATTTATTGCATATCGTTTTTTTAAGCCTAGAATGATTATGGATAATGAATTAAAGAGTGAAAAAGTATCAACAAAAAGTGTTAATACCTATACTTTTTATGAAAGAAGCTTTCAAATTAAAAATAAAAATGGTACATTTAATTATAAATATTTCATGATAAATAAAGTTTTTGAAACTAGTGAATATTTTTATCTTTATGTATCTAAAGAAAATGCATTTTTAGTGTCCAAAAATACATTTTCTTTAGGTACTCCAACAGATTTTTCAAGCTTCATGAGGCGTAAATTCAAATTAAAATACAAGTTAGATAAGAACGTTTAATTCTTCTAAAATATTTTTATATTTTAGATAAAAAATTCCTTTATCTTTAAGTGGTAGGGAATTTTTTAACTCCTCTACTAGTATATAAGTTTGGTTTATGTTGAATTTTTTTTGGTTTTCCTTTGTACTCATTTCGTTTACCATATTTACCATCTTTTTTTCTGCATTTATAATTTCTTTTTGTACATTATCCCAATCCTCTATATCTACATATGCATATGCCTTTATTATATTCGTTTTGGTGCTTATTATATCTTTTTTTAGTTGATCTATATCATAGTTTTTCGTAAATTCAGGCAAGATAGTATACATTTTTGCTAGGTTCTCACTTGTCTTTGTTTTATCTTTTGCTTTTATACTAATTAATACTTGATCTAATGTGTTACTAAATTCTACAATTTTTCCGAGGCTCTGCATCTATATCATACAAATCTAAAACTATTGTTGCCCATACTGAATAAAATACTTCTGTTTCTCCTTGTATCCACTCCCAATTTGCTTCTTTTTCTTCCGCTGTAAGCTCCATTTCTACTTTGGTTATTTTCGTTTCTTTACTACTAGTGCCTTCTTCCTCTTGTTCTTTTCCACTTTTTTCACTGTTTTCTTGCTGGCTTTCACCACTGTTTGATTCTTCTTCCTCTTCTTGTATTTTACTTATTGTGACTTTATAATTTTCCAATTGTATTCCATTTAATGCATTTATTAAACTTGTTAATTTCGCATCTAAATATTCTATTTCTTTTTCTATCTTATCTTTTTTATCATTTTGATTATCTTCTTTTGCATTGGAATACATTATCCATGCAAAAACGCCAAGCGCTATAACTGCTATTAATATAGCTATTTTTATAATTATATTAAAAACATTATTTTTCATTATTTTTTCTCCTTTTAAAGTTTATTATGTCAAAAAAACTCTCCAAATATTCTCTGTAATCTTTTTTGATTTTTAGCACAATATATTTATGTAAAGATTTGTCGATTTTGGAGGTTTTGATGTGAATACAATTGTTAATTTATATAGTGAGAAAAATGGTGAAATTTCAAAATTTTTAAGGAATTTTTATAATAAAGAAATTCTTTTAAAAAACGATTTAAAATGGGAAAAATTTTATGAAAATCCTGTTGAAATGGCCGATATTCTTGGCATTTATATTGATAATATTGATTTATATAATATGAATATGTGGGTGAGTCTAGATGAGGACGCATTTATTAATGTTACTGAAAATAATGGGGATAAAATAATAAGGTACCTTTTTGAAAGATACCCTTATTAATTTAATATTCTGATTTTCTTTCTCTTTGCATAAGTCTAGCTACTGCTTCTTTAGGCTCTAAACCTTTATATAAAGTATCATACACCGTATTTAATATTGGCATTTCTATTTTGTGCATTTTTCCAAGTTCATAAGCTACCTCTATATTATCTATGCTTTCAATTACCATCCCGAACTTCTTTTCTTATTTCCTCAATTTTTTTACCTTGACCTAGCAAAAAGCCTGCTCTTCTATTTCTACTATGCTCACTTAGACAAGTTACTATAAGATCTCCGAAGTCCTGTTAAACCATAAAAGGTTTCTTTTTCTCCTCCCAAAGCTATTCCGAAGTTCTGAAATCTCTTTTAAGCCTCTAGTAATAAGTGCCGCAAAGCTATTGTCTCCAAGTCCAATACCTGCTGCAACTCCTGCACAAAATGCAATTATATTTTTCAGTGCTCCTCCAAGTTCTACACCTTTTACATCGCTGCAAGTATATATTCTTAAATTCTCACTCATAAACTCTTCTTGAAGAATATCTCTTACTTCTTTTTCCTCTGCTGCTGCAACTAAAGCTGTTGGTATATCTTGTGATACCTCCTCAGCATGACTTGGTCCTGAAAGTACTGCTATTTTTGTATTTGGTAATTCTTCTCTTGCAACGTCATCCAAGGTTTTTAAGCTTTCTTTTTCAAATCCTTTTGAGCATATTACAAGTATTTGATTTTCTACATATTCTTTATATTTTTTTATTGTTTCTCTTGTGAACTTTGATGGTGTAACATGTAAAATTATATCAGTATCTTCTATTGCTTCTTCAAGTGAAGTTGTGCAATATACATTTGAAGGCACAATTGCATCTGGCAAAAATTTACATTTACGTTCATTATTTATTAAATTCTTCTCTTCTTCTGAAAATGACCACATTTTTATATTGTGTCCTATTCCTCCAAGTGTTATTGCAAGTGCTGTTCCCCAGCTTCCACTACCTATTATGCATATATTTCTCATTAGCTCCTCCTATTTAAAGCTTAATTTATTTTCTTTTCCTGTCAAAATTCTTTTTATATTTTCTCTATGATTGAATACCACTATAAGTGCAAGAATTAAGCTAAAAACTAAGTAGCTTTCACCTGTAACAATGAAAAAGTCCTTTTGCACTCCAAATAGAGTAAGTACAGGATAAAGGATTGCTGCTGTACATGAACCTGCTGATACCATTCTTGTTACTGCCATTATAATAACTGCAAATACCAAGCAAAGAAGGCCCACCTTCCAATTTATACAAATAAGTACTCCGAGTGATGTTGCAACACCTTTTCCTCCTTTAAATTCGAAAAATACTGGAAATGTATGCCCAAGAATTACTGCAATTCCTGCTGTTTGTACTAAAAGTGCTCCACTTGTGTTTTTTGCAATTAAACTTATTAGAAATGCAAAAATCACTGCTATAACACCTTTTAAAATATCACATACTAGTGTAATTGCTGCTGCACCTTTTCCAACACTTCTAAGCATATTGGTTGTGCCTGCATTTCCGCTTCCCTTTTGTCTTACATCAAATCCTGCAAATTTTTTGCTAATTATTACTGAAAAATTAATACTTCCTATAAGATATGCGCATACTGCGACTATTATTACTGCTAACATATTAATTACCTCCTTAATTTTATTCTTCTTTATCGTTTTTTTCTCTCACTATCACTCTGATTGGCGTCCCTACAAAACCAAATTCCTTTCTAATATGGTTTACTAGGTAACGTTCATATGAAAAGTGGAATATATCTTTATTGTTTACAAATATTATGAATGTTGGTGGTTTAGTACTTCCTTGAGTTACATATAGTATTTTTAACCTTTTGCCTTTATCTGTTGGTGGCTGAGTTATTGCAATCGCCTCGTCTATCACTTGATTTAGCACTCCTGTTGGAACTCTAAGGCTATTTTGTTTTGAAACCTCATTTACCATTTCAAATAGCTTATTTACTCTTTGCCCTGTTTTTGCTGATATGAATATAATTGGTGCATATGTTAAATATGCTAATTTTTGGTATATGTCTTTTTTAAAACTTTCCATCGTATGTTCATCTTTTTCAATTTCGTCCCATTTATTTACAACTATTATTATTCCTTTTCCTGCTTCATGTATCTCACCTGCAATTTTTGCATCTTGGTCTGTTACACCTTCTTTTGCATCTATCATAAATAAGCATACATCTGCTCTTTCTATTGCGAGCATTGTCCTTACAATACTATATTTTTCAATATTATCTTTTATTTTACTTTTTCTTCTTATTCCTGCAGTGTCTATGAAAACATACTTTCCAGCTTCATTTTCATACGGCGTATCAACTGCATCTCTTGTTGTTCCTGCTATATCACTTACTATTACTCTATTCTCTCCTAAAATTTTATTTATTAGAGAAGATTTACCGTACATTTGGTTTTCCGAATTAATGCAACTTTTATTATTTCCTCTCCTTCGTCGTCTTCTTTATCTTTTGGAAAATGTTTATATATCTCGTCTAAAACATCTCCTATTCCTGATGCATTAACCGCTGATACAGCATTTGGCTCTCCTATTCCCAAATTATAAAATTCATATATATCATTATTTTCTTTTCCAAAGTGGTCAGCTTTATTGCACACAAGAACAACTGGCTTTTTAGTCTTTTTGAGCATCAATGCAACCTCTTTGTCTGACTCTGTTACTCCTTGTTTTATATCCGTCAAAAATATTATTATGTCTGCTATTTCTATTGCCATTTGTACTTGTTCTCTCATGGATATCAATATTTCATCTGCTGATTTTGGCTCTATTCCTGCTGTATCTATAAGTGTAAATTTTTTACCACGCCATTCAGTATCAGCATATACTCTATCTCTAGTTACACCTGGCTTATCTTCCACAATTGAGAGTTTTTTACCTATTATGTAGTTAAAGAAAGTTGATTTACCGTACATTTGGTCTTCCAACTATTGCAACTATAGGTTTTGACATTTTTTTTCCTTTCTAATAAGTAATTTTTCCGTTCTAATAAATCGTCATTTTCTATCCAATCTTTAATTTCTATTACTTTATATTCATTTTTATTTATTCTTATTATAACTTTTTCTATTCCTGCATTTATTATCATTTTTTTACATTGTTGACATGAATCTACTCCTTCTTCATATTCGCCTGTATCTTTTCTAATACCTGCTAAATATAGCTCTGAATCTATCATGTCCTTTCTTGAAGCACTTATTATTGCATTTTGTTCTGCATGTACTGATCTACATGCATCATATCCTCCGATGTCTCATATCTGGTAATATTTTCTTCTTCGTACAATAACCTAAATCAATACAGTTTTTTCGTCCTCTAGGTGCACCAGTATAACCGTGTTGCAATTATTTCGTCATTTTTTACTATAATGCAGCCATAGTTTTTTCTAAGGCAGGTTCCACGTCCTGCAACCGCCTCTGCTATTGACAAATAATAATTTATTTTATCTACTCTTTCAGCTTCCATATATGCTCCTTTTTTTGTATATTTTACATTATATCACAACTTTTTTCTTTAAACAAGCATTTTCGACCCTTGTCTAATTAATTTTTTCTTAAATACTTAAGCGAGGGGGAAGGAAGCTAAAAACATCGCTTCCTTCCCCCTTTTGCTTTGGGCTTTGATATGATTACTTAATGTGGAAACCAATATAGAGCTTATTGGTCTGCTGCAGATAGATACCTGGCCGATCCCAAATCGACTCTTGGCCAAAGATTTTTTCCAATTGCCGAAGTCTACTGAAGCCCACTTTGCATGTAACATATTTGTCGTCAGCTTCAGTCTCAAGGTGCAGCTCTCCGAGTTCGCGCTCAAATATGCGGCCTACAATATCCTCCTCTACCTGTTTTGCTGCCGGTCCGAATTCGCACTGAGTGCCCAGCTCCAAATAGAGCATGACATGGAAGTTATTGGGAATACCCCAAAAATCTGCCTTCATACCGAGCAGATCCTTCTCACTTTTCATACCCATGCAACTAAGCACTCGCTCCAGCTCATTTCGGGAAAGTACAGTAGACACATCTATGCCTTCTGTTTCACTCGGATGTACTGCCTTGCACTGGAGCTTTCCCAAAATCATCACCTGGCTTCCAGCTTCTTCCCGAACCTCTCTGATGCTTCCAATCATTCTTTTGCCTCTTTTCAACAATAGTCTTTACTGTATTAAGTAAAGCCAATTATATTATACCATTATTTATGTAACTTTGCAACAATTTAATAATTCTCCGCTTTTATTTCAAAATATGCTTTTGGATGTGCACATACTGGGCATATTTCTGGAGCCTCTTTTCCTATAACTATGTGTCCACAGTTTCTGCATTTCCAAATCTTATCTCCGTCTTTTGAGAATACTAATCCATCTTTTACATTTTCTAACAATTTAAGGTATCTTTCTTCATGCTCTTTTTCTATTTTCCCAACTTCTTCAAATAAAAACGCTATATCATCAAATCCTTCTTCTCTTGCCTCTCTTGCCATTCTTGCATACATATCTGTCCATTCAAAGTTTTCTCCTCCTGCTGCATCTTTTAGATTTTGTTCTGTTGAAGGCACAGCACCTCCATTTAGTAATTTAAACCAGATTTTTGCATGCTCCTTTTCATTTGCTGCTGTTTCTTCAAATATTGCTGCTATCTGCTCATATCCATCCTTTTTAGCTTTACTTGCATAATATGTATATTTATTTCTTGCTTGTGATTCTCCTGCAAATGCCTCCCATAAATTTTTC
>JAAWCC010000001.1 GCA_022792975.1 Clostridia bacterium
AAGAGTTTACACAATTAGCATTAGAAAAGAAATAAACAATGGGAAGTTTAAGTTCCCAGAAAAAGAAGAACTACATTTTAGAGTAAAAGATGTATTAGAAGATGTAGTAGATAAGAAATATTACTTAAGCGAAAGAATGATTAAGTACATCCTAGATATTGATAATAGGCAACAAGGTACTAAATGGGAAGGAAGGACAGACAATGATACATTAAATACAAACATTGCTCATGCAATAGGAGTAAGAAGTGCAGGAGGAAATCAACGAGCGGGTGTAAGTAACTTTATTGTAGATGGTTATGGTAATGAAATAAAGGTAAAAGATTTAAAAACAAAAATAAGTAAGGATATCAAAATAAGAAAACTAACGTCAAAAGAATGTTGGCGATTAATGGGATTTAGTGATAGAGATTATGAAAAGGCTCAAAATATTCCTATAAGTAATACACAACTTTATAAACAGGCAGGAAATAGCATTGTAGTACCTGTATTAGAAAAAATATTTATAAATTTTTAAGGAGGTATAGCATGAAAAAGTTTGTTTTGTGATATTTTGAGGGGTACATAGCATCGTTATTACACTAACAATATTGCATGGAGGAAATAAAAAAACAGAAGAAGAACAAAAACATAATCACAAATGCGAATAAAGACACTTTACAAAGGAAAGGAGTGTGTAATATGTGGAAAGGAAAAATAAAATAGATATGGAAAAGCAGCTCTCTGAATTCTATTCAACATTGGACTATAAGCCTATCTCGGCAAATGCTATCTCAATATATTTAATGTTACTACAGATAGACTGCAAGACAGAATGGCTTACTGAGTTCAAAGTAACCAATACTATTCTAATGAGCAAAGTTAAAGGCTTGAACATATCAGCACTTCAAAGAGCAAGAAACGAATTAATAAATAATGATTACATTTTATATAAGAAACGGAGTAAATCAAAATGAATCTTCAATATACACGATAATAAAATTGTATAAAGAGCAAGAAAAACAATTTGAACAAGTGGACGAACAACCGAACACAATATCGAACGCACAAGCGGATGAACAAGCAGACGAATACATTATAACTAAACTAAACTTATTATTTAATTATATATATAATAAAGGGTCGCGGCAAAGAAATCGGATTGACGGAAGCGGACTATGATAGATTAATACTGCAATATGAACGATTAGAGTTGTATGTCAAAAACAAAAAAGCTTATGACTTAATGCCACCAGAGAAAGTAATGGATCAAAAGATTATGTTATGGGCAATTAAGGAAATATATCAAAGTCCGCATAAAACTTTGATAGAGCAGCTGAAACGTAAAAAAATGGCTCTAAGATACGAGAAAACAAAAAAATATGTCATGCAAAAACAGGAATATCAGTTAGTCGAAATAATAAATTATTTCATAGTTTGCTTACACGAAGAATTAGAAAACATAAAATAGGAATATTTTTAGGGGATTTGACTATGAAACAGATAGAAAAAAGTAATATATGCAATTACTGTTTTGGGTGTAATAAAGAAGAACAGGAAGAATTTAAGCCAGTAATGCGATGTGAAAATTTTGTATCAGCAATAGAAGATTGGCAAGAAAAATTGCGAGAGGAATTAAAGAAAAATGGAAGATGAATATTCATTAACGAAAGGCTTAAAAATTTGTGAAAACTGCGAATGGGCAATAGATGAAGGAAATAATAGATTTTTGAAGTGTTTACTAAGTGGAAGTGATCAGGGATTAACGCAGACGTGCAAAAGATTTGAGAAAAAAACAGGGGAGTATATAACAAAAGAATAAAGAAGGGACAATGAAATAATGATAATAGTTAGCTAAAATAAGATGAAAGTTACTGAAAATATGGATATCTGGATAGAAGAATTATGGGAAAATATAGAATGTGAAAGAAAATTATTTTATATAAAAAATCAAATAGGAACATTAGGAAAATATGAAACAAAAAAAGAGCAAAAGAAGTATTGCAAGAGATAATAAAAGAATATACTAGTTATTTAGAACTTAGAGATGGACCTGCAATAATGCAAGGTCACATGGATATACAGCCAAATGTATTTAATATACCAAAAGTTTATGAAATGCCGAAGGAGTAAACGAATGGTAAGTTGGATAATTGCAGGAACAATAATAGTTGCAACTATACTTGCAGATATTGTAATTAAAATAATTGAACATTTAGAAAGTAAGAAGGAGGAATGAAAAAATGTTGATATTAAACCAAAATAAGAATGCAATAATATGCTTTGAAAGAATGAACTTTATAAAAATAGAATCGGACGAAAATGAATTTGACATAGTTATAAATTATGATGGGGATTATGGGGATACAATAGGAACTTATGAAAGCTACGAAAGAGCTCAAGAAATACTTAAAATGATAGTAAATACATATAAAAGGATTGTATTATCAATAGATCCAAGGACTAAAACAACTACATATGATATGGCTCCAAGAATATACGAAATGCCAGAAAAATAAAGAGGTGGAACAAATGAAGTATGAAATAGAGATAGAAGAAAGCATAACAGGAAAAGCAAGACCACGAATGAATACATATACAGGAAGGGCTTATACACCGACGAAAACAAAAAATTATGAGTATTTGGTACGTCAAATATTTACACTCAAATATCCAAATTACAAACCGATTGAAGGTAGAGTAACAATGACAATTATAGCATATTTTGAAATACCAAAAAGTACAAGCAAGAAAAAAGAAGCGGAAATGCTATGTGGAGGAATAAGTCCAACAAAAAAGCCTGATTGGGATAACATAGGGAAAATAATAAGTGATGCATTAAACAAATTTGCTTTCAAAGATGACTCACAGATAACAGATGTAAGAATTTTTAAGAAGTATGCAAAAACGCCAAAAGTTATAGTTCAGATAAATGAGTATTAAAAAAGCAATAGAAAGGATATGCCTAAAAATGAATGATGAAGATAAAGAAATATTAAATAATTTTGTTAATAAGAAAAAGCAAGTATTAGAATTTAAAGAAATACAATCAATAGTTAGATTATTAATAGATATAAACAATAAAATCAGCCCAGTTGTTATTAAACAAGAATAAACAAAAGAATTGAAGCAAAGGAGAAGCGTTGGAATGAGTATAAAGATAGAATTATACAATGACCATTTTGAAAATGCCAAAAGATATGGAATACCACACGCACAATTGATTATAGCTGATATCCCATACAATTTGGGAAATAATGCCTATGCAAGTAATCCAACATGGTATGTAGATGGCAACAATAAAAATGGTGAAAGTGAGCTAGCGGGAAAAAGCTTTTTTGACACAGATAATGATTTTAAAATTAACAACTTCTTTGATTTTTGCACTAGATATTTAAAGAAAGAACCAAAAGAGAAGCGGACAAGCACCAGCAATGATAGTGTTTTGTGCTTTTGAACAAATGCAAATGGTTATTGACGAAGCTAAAAAACATGGATTAATGAAAAGTTATCCCTTAATATTTATAAAAAACTATTCGGCATCGGTGTTAAAAGCAAATATGAAAATAGTAGGAGCAACTGAATATGCTGTAGTACTTTATAGAGATAAACTACCGAAATTCAACAATGGAAAAACAGAAGCTGAAAAAGGAAAAATGATATTTAACTGGTTTGAATGGAAAAGAGACAATGTAAGATATTATCCTAAGATACATCCAACACAAAAACCAGTAGAAATGTTAAAAGAATTAATAAGAATATTCACAGATGAGGGAGACTCTGTAATTGATCCTGTTGCAGGAAGTGGATCAACATTACGAGCTTGTGCAGAATTAAAAAGAAATTGTTATGGCTTTGAAATAAAAAAAGAATTTTATAAGCTAGCAAAGCAAAGAATGTTAAATGAAGATGTACTAAATGGAATTTTGGAAGATGGACAGATAACAATAGAGGCAATAATAAATGAAAAACAGATAAAATTAGGAGGATAATCAAATGAGGTCAATCTTAAAATACCCAGGCAGCAATAAGTATAAAAGCGGATGGAAGAATGATGCTCAAGGAAGGAAAAAAGCATACGTAGTAAGGAGTTAGTATGAGCTTCTAGAAAAAATAACAGAAATAGTAGATAGATTAAAAACAGTGCAAATAGAAAATAGACCTGCATCAGGAGAAAAATATAGAACAATTAGATATAGAAATCGGTGTCTTAGAAGATGGATATAGAAGCTTAATGGCTATAAAATGAAAGGAAAGAAGAAAATGATAGTATTAAATACAAAAGTAATAGAATTTGGAGATGGGGATGTTTGTACAGGAAGCGTAATGAGAACAGATGGTGTAGGCGTAGTATATTTTACAGATCTGGATAGAAAGTATGAAATAGGTGAAAGATTAGAAAATAAGAAAAATAATATAGATCAAATGCTAGTAAGTTTACACTTTAAAAAAATAGAAAGTATAGATGTTGTAATAGGAGCATTAGAAGGAATTAAGAAATTGATGTTAAAGGAAATGGATGAATAGCAAATGCTAGTGCTACCAATAAAAAAGAAATGGTTTGATATGATTTTATCAGGCGAGAAAAAAGAAGAGTATAGAGAGATTAAGCCATATTGGGCAAGTAGAATAGGAAAAGCACTACTAGGATTTCCGTTTGAGTTTTGTTCTGAAGAATTGATAGAAAGAAAAATGAGAGAAGAAAAATTTGATGTGATTTTTAGAAATGGTTATAGTTATAATTCTCCAGAAATTTGGTGTACTTGTAAATTAAGAATGCGGACAAGGCAAAGAAGAATGTGGAGCAAATCCAGGAAAAGATTATTACATACTTGAAATATTAGAAATTTTGGAGGTAAACGATGGCGAAAGCAGATAAGGTGCTTAAAAAATTAGCATATAAAAAGAGGGAAGGAAAAGATGCATGATTACGAACATTTTATTTATATATTGAATAATATAAAGATAGATTTAACAATATTTGAAAATAAAATGCTAACAGTTTTTATAGATATCAAAGGTAAAGTGGTAACTTATGAAATTA
>JAAWCC010000031.1 GCA_022792975.1 Clostridia bacterium
AATATGTGTTAAATGTCCTATATTTATGTCTGTTACTTTAGCAAGTTCAGTTTTAGACATTCCTTTGTCTTCTCTTGCTTTTGCAAGCATCTTGCCTATCATAAAATTACCTCTTTCCATATAATTTGATATTATTATACAAAAAAAACTAGCGTTTGTCTAGCAGTAAATATAAAAATTTTAAAATATTTAATTAAGGTGCATGTAATATTAACCAAATGAAAAATTTCAATTGAAAAAAGCAAATATTACTGATATAATTTAATATAATAGCTAAATTATATAAAGAAAATATAAGTATATAATTCATTTATAAATAATAACATTGTAAAAAAGAGCATAATATGATAACATTTAAATGTACATTAATTAAAGAGAAATGGAGAAAAACATGAGAAAAAGAAAAAATAGAAAAATGATGCCAATAATAACAATATTTATCATTTTACTAATATTGGGAATATCTTCAACAATATTTGCACTAATAACAGCAATGAGTTCAAAAATAATACCAAATGTAAGAATTAATAACTTAAAAGTCTCAGGAATGTCAGATACAGAAGCAGAAGAAAAGCTTGAGAAAATAATAGAAAGTATAATAAAGGATGAGATAGTTTTAAAACATGAGCAAAGCAAAAAAACATTTACATTAAAGGATATGGAGTTAAAGACTAATGTAATAGATAAAGTATCAGAAGCATGCTTAATTGGAAGGAAAGAAAATATAATTGCAAACAATTTTAAGGTGATTTCTGTGCTTATAAATGGTGAAAATTTAGAGTTAGATTTAAGCTTTAATGAAGAAATAATGCAAAGTATGTTTAATACATTAGATGCAGAATGGGAAGGAAAATTCATTGATAATAGCTATTATATAGAAGGAGAAGAGCTTGTAATAGTCAAAGGAAAAAAAGGAATTGTACTAGACAAGGAGGCACTAAAAAACTCAATAAAGCAAGCAATATACGACAAAATAGAGGGAAAAGAGATAAAGGATATAGAAATACCAACTAAAATAGAAGCACCAGAGGAAATTGATATAGAAAAAATAGAAAAGGAAGTTTATAAAGAAGCAAAAAATGCATCTTATGATAAAACATCTGGAAGGCTAGAGATACACTCAAATGGAGTAGAATTTGGAATAAGCATTGAAGATGCAAAACAAATTATAAAAGAAAATAAAGAAGAATATAAAATTCCACTTCAAGTAACAATGCCACAAGTCACAATAGATATGCTAGGAGAGAATGCATTTCCAAATGTACTTGGAGGATTTTCAACAAGATATGATGCAAGTGATAAGAATAGAGGAAGAAATATAGAGCTTGCAGCAGAAGCGATAAATGGAAAAGTAATTATGCCAGGAGAGAAGTTTTCATTTAATACAGTTGTGGGACCAACAACTAAGGAAAAAGGATACATGCCAGCAGGAGCATATTCAGGAGGAAAGCTTGTACAAGACTATGGAGGTGGTGTTTGTCAGGTATCAAGTACATTATATAATACAGTATTATTTGCAAATCTAGAAATAGTAGAAAGATATAATCATTCATCAGTGGTGGGATATGTAAATCCAGGAAGAGATGCAACAATATCTTATGGTACTAGAGATTTTAAATTTGCAAATCCAAGAAAATATGCAATAAAAGTTAATGCAAAAGCAACAAACGGAATATTGGAGATGGAAATTAGAGGAATAGCAGAGGCTGATGATGTAGAGGTAGAATTATCAAGTGAAAAGACAGAAACAATATTATGTGAGACAAAGTATGTATATGATAGCACACTTGAAGAAGGGCAGGAATATGTTGAAACGTGGGGAGCTAATGGGGCTAAAAGTATAGCATATAAGACCATCAAGAAAAACGGCGCAATAATATCAAAAACAGTATTATCAGAAGATAGTTATAATCCGATGGTGAAAATTATAAAAACAGGAAGTAAAAGTAAAGTGAAATAAAGGAGGAAATGTAGTGGAAAAGGAAAATGTATTATCAAGGAGCATGAGAGATTATTCAAAGGGAATAGAAAGCATACAACTAATTTTAATAGGAATAACAGCACTACTTGTACCAACATTTCTAGCAAAATTCCTTACAAGTGCATTTGGAGTAAATAGCATCATAGCAACAAATTCACAAATTATTGTGGGAGCAATTGTAAATACTGCATTAATTATATCTGCAATCAATGTAAAGGGCTGGAAAAAAATTGTAGGGATAGTAACGCTTCCAAGTATTTCGGCAATTCTTGGTGGATATGTATTTAAAACAGCCTCAGTATATATGTGCTATATGATACCAGCAATATGGATTGGAAACTTTACACTTGTGTATTTATATAAAGAATTATTACTAAAAAGAAAAAAGAATTATTGGGCTGCAGGAGCAATTTCAAGCATAGCAAAGGTTCGGAATAATCTTCTTAGGCTTTAGCA
This sequence comes from Clostridia bacterium, assembly GCA_022792975.1. The sequence goes on from JAAWCC010000031.1 coordinate 2,438, forward strand.
TACTTAAAACTTTTGGAGTATTCCCCGAAAAATTAATCCAAACCTTACAAACATCAATGGGAATAACCCAAGGTATCACAGCAGCCATTGCAATGCTTGTAACATATATAGTATACATTAGAAATAAAAAACTACTAGAAAAAGAATAGTAGCTATAAGCAAATAGTTTTATTTAAGTTATAGTCATATAAAAGTAAAACTTAAGCAGATGATAAAATGTGAGAATTATAAATAAAAGCTTGACAAAAAGAGTAAATAGGTATTATAATAATACCTAGACATGCGCTACTAGCTCAGTTGGTAGAGCAGGTGACTCTTAATCACAAGGTCCGCGGTTCGACCCCGCGGTGGCGCACCAATATTAAGAAGGAGAAGCCTACTAGCAAACGAAGAAGATGCGTAGAGGCTTCTTCCTCTTTTTTTTTATAAAAATGGGGAGGCAAAAGTTATGAGTGAAAAAAGCATTTTAATTAAGGAGTTATTTAGAAATACTCATGAATATGAAGAAAAAGAGGTTGAAATTTCAGGTTGGGTAAAAACTATAAGAGATTCAAAAAACTTTGGCTTCATAGAAGTAAATGATGGAAGCTTTTTCAAAAATGTTCAAATAGTATTCGAAGATAGCTTATCAAATTTTGAAGAAGTCAAAAAATTATCTATAAGCTCTTCAATAATAATTTTAGGGAAAGTTGTAAAAACAGAAAATGCAAAACAGGAATTTGAAATAAAAGCAAGTCAGATAGAAATCATAAACCAAGCAGACCTAGACTATCCATTACAAAAAAAGAGACATACATTTGAATACCTGAGAACAATCAGCCATTTACGTCCAAGAACAAACACCTTCAATGCTGTATTTAGAGTACGTAGTATACTTTCATTTGCAATCCATAAATTTTTCCAAGAAAGAGGCTTTGTGTATGTACATACACCAATAATAACAGGAAGTGACTGTGAAGGCGCAGGAGAAATGTTTAGAGTAACATCAATGGATATGGATAACCCAAATAAAGGAGTTGATGGGAAGGTAGATTTTTCACAAGACTTTTTTGGAAAATCTTCACACCTTACAGTAAGTGGACAATTAGACGTAGAGACCTTTGCACATGCATTTAGAAATGTATATACTTTTGGACCTACATTCAGAGCAGAAAACTCAAATACTGTAAAGCATGCAGCAGAATTTTGGATGATAGAACCAGAAATATGTTTTGCAGATTTAAAGGATGACATGGATTTAGCAGAGGATATGATAAAATACATTATCACATATGTTAGAGAAAATGCTAAAGAAGAAATGGAATTTTTCAATCAATTTATAGACACAGAGCTATTTGAGAGATTAGATAATGTAGTTGGGTCAAGTTTTGGAAGAATAACATATAAAGAAGCAGTAAAAGAACTTGAAAAAGTAAATGACCAATTTGAATTTCCGGTTCATTTTGGAACAGATCTTCAAACCGAGCATGAAAGATATTTAAGTGAAAAATTATTTGGAAAGCCAGTATTTGTAACAGATTATCCAAAGGAAATAAAGGCATTTTATATGAAATTAAATTCAGATAATGAAACTGTTGCGGCATGTGACCTTTTAGCACCAGGAATAGGAGAGATATTAGGAGGTAGCCAAAGAGAGGATGACTTTGAAAAACTATCAAAACGTATAAAAGAATTGAACCTAAGCAAAGAGGACTACTGGTGGTACTTAGACTTAAGAAGATATGGGGCATGTGCTCATAGTGGCTTTGGACTTGGATTTGAAAGAATGATGATGTACCTAACAGGAATGCAAAATATTAGAGATGTACTTCCATTCCCAAGAACACCAAAGAATTGTGAATTTTAAAATATAAAAATATCCCTATACATATTAAATGTGTGGGGATATTAACGATTTACAAAAAAAGTTAAAACATATCTCTTCTCTTTAGCCATAGTGCCACAACTAAAGAAAGCATTATAGAAATCAGTATTATTATAAAAAAACCAAAACTATTATTAGCAAACGGTAAAGCTAAATTCATTCCAAAAAAGCTTGAAATCATAGTAGGAACAGCAATGACAAGAGTAATAGAAGTTAAAAATTTCATAACTACATTTAAGTTGTTGGAAATCAAGGAAGCATAAGCATCCATTGTTCCACTTAAAATATCACTATAAATCTTAGCCATCTCAATAGCCTGTTTATTTTCAATAATGGCATCCTCTAATAAATCTTCATCCTCCTCATAAAGTTTAATAATCTTGCCCTTCATAGTCTTTTCCATTACAACTTCATTAGACTTTAGAGAGGTTGAAAAATAAACTAAACTCTTTTCTAAGTTAAGCATTTTTAAAAGCTCTTTATTCCTCATGGAATCCTTGAGCTCAGCTTCAGTAATTTCAGTATCTTTATTAATTTGCTTCAAATAGTTCAAAAACAAAGAAGAATTAGAAAACATAATTTGAAGAATAAACCTACTTTTCTTATAAGTTGCAAAAGCTCTGTGCATTTTCTTTTCAAAATCTTCAATAACCTTATTTTTCCTTAATGAAACAGTTATAAAAAAGTCATCTCTTACAACAATCATTCCAAGAGGCATAGTAGTATAAAGTATAGCGTCATTATTTTTCTCAATAATAGGAACATCTATTACAAAAAGAGTAGTGTTATCCTCCTCCTCTTGATCAATCCTTGCTTTTTCCTCAAAATCCAAAGAATAATGAATAAAGTCCTCCTGAATATTTATACTAGAACAAACTTTGGAGATTTCATCCTTGGACGGATTAACCAGATTAATCCAAGAGCCCTTCTTAAATTCGTTAATTTCACTTGTTTTACCAGTTTGAATATCTGTATTATAAATCTTCAGCATAACTTTACTCACCTGACCCTTCTAAAAATTCATATAACATATTGTACCACGCCTTTTATAAATTAGTCAATAAATGTAAGAAACTATTGAAAAACAAAAATTAAAAAGAGTATAACAGAAACGTTTATAAGAAAATGAAAATAGAATAAGTGTTATAAAAAATTGCTTTTTAGTTTACAAAATTGACATAATGTGATATAATGACAGGCATGAAAGGAAAAGCCTATGTCACAGATTAATTTGAATTCATACAAGATATTTAAAGAAGTGGCTCAATCAAAGAGTTATTCAAAAGCGAGTGAAAAGTTGTATATATCAGTACCTGCAATAAGTACAAGCATAACAAAGCTTGAAAAAGCATTAGATACGCAGCTATTTTATCGACAGAAAGATGGTGTAAGATTAACAGAGGCAGGCAATGAACTATTTGAATTTGTAAACCAAGGACTTGCATCATTTGATTTGGCAGAAAAAATGATAATGCAAAAAAATGATTTAGCCACAGGGGAAATAGTAGTAGGCTGTCAATCACATCTGGCAACATACTATCTAATGAATTATATTGAAAGTGCAAAAAAGGATTATCCAAATTTAAGAATAAAGCTAATAAGTGCAGTAAATTCAAAAGAAATGATGGAATTGTTAGAAGAGCATAAAATAGACTTTATAATAGATACAATGCCTCCAGAAAATAATAATGTAGAGATAGAGGAGTTAAAGATAATAAATAATATTTTTATATCAAAAGAACCACTAGAAATACATAAATTAAGAGAACTTGAGAAGCTAAAATATATCTTAAATTTTAATAGTGCAATGACAACAACAGAATTATTTAAAACTTTAAGTAAACACAAAATAAAAATAGAAGCAAATATAGAATGTGATGTAACAGAGCTGAGAGTAGAAGCAGTAAAAAGAAATTTAGGAATTGGATATGTAATGAAGGAAGCAGTAACAAAAGAATTATCTAGCAAGGAGGTATATGAAGTAAAAATGCCAATTGAACTCCCAAAAGTAACAGTAAATCTAATTTATCTGAAGGAACAACTAACAAAAACAGACAAAAAATTTATAAAACAATATCTAAAAAAATAAATATTATAAAAAGCTATCTATGTTATAAAAATCAATCTAACATAGATAGCTTTTTTATAGTACATGAAGTTAAAAAATATGCACATTAAAAATTAATTAAGTCAAATTAAAATTTTGGAAACAGACAATTATTGTAATAGGAATTATAATAGAATAATATTAGAAAGATTGATTAGTAAAATAGAAAGGAATAACTATTTAGAAAATAATAGTAGTAAATGTATATATAAAAGAAAGTAATATATAATAATGCATTAAAATTTATAATTTAACAAGGAGGAGTAAAGAAT
>JAAWCC010000032.1 GCA_022792975.1 Clostridia bacterium
ATGGTAGAACCTCAGCCTTCCAAGCTGATGACGCGGGTTCGATTCCCGCTACCTGCTCCAAGACCGCGAACACCTATTGAATACGGAGTTATTTCAATTTGGTGCTCTTTTTTATTCAAAGTGATATTTTCAATAAAAGTTGTTATTAATTCTTTTCTTTCTTCTAAAGTACTAGAAGAAAATAATTTTTGAAAATTGTAAAAATAATTCTCAATGTCTTTTCTTTTAATTTTGGGTTCATTCTCCATTGCATTGATTATATTTGTCTTTCTTAAATTTAATTTATCTAATAATTCCTTTAGTCCATTTATATCGTTAACTACAAGTTCAGGATTAACCCCATTTTTTATACTATTTAATAAATTTTGTATTTGACCATTAGTTGTTTTTATTTCTATTTCAATATTTTTTAATTCATTTGAATATATGCTTTTTATATTACATACATCTTTATATACTGTATCTATGCAAGTTTCTATTTTTTTATTTGTAAAATAATTATTTTCAAGAGTGTTTATAATGATGTTTTCTAACCATTCTTTTTCTATTTTCCAATTATTACTACATCCACAAGAACCTTTATGATTATTAGTACTACAAGTATATTTTTTAATGTGCTTTTTCCCAGTAGAACAACCAATTATATGTCCTTCGCAATTAGCACATGTAAAAAGAAACTGCCCTTCAAAATTCAAGCCAGATAACAAATAGTCACTATTAATATTAAATTTATGAGTATTGTTACTCGTTTTACTTTTTCGTTCCATTGCTTTTTGGTATTCTTCTTTAGTTATGATAGCAGGGTGTGCATTTTCACATATTACCCATTTATCTTTTTTATTATATTTCACACCTATAACATTATTGTTTGCTTTATTCCATATAGCGGTTCCTGTATACTGTTCTAATCTATCAGATGTTAACATAGAAACTATTGTTGAAGTACTCCAAAGATTATTTGAGGGACTTTTTATTTTATGGTCATTCAAATAATCTCTAATCATAGTATAAGACATTTCTTTTTCTGTATACATATCAACTATTATTTTTCTTGCAATAGAAGAAGTGGTTTCGTCAAGTTCCCAAATAGTTTTATATGAAGGTTTACCTCTTTTATCAAAACCTCTATGTAATATAGTTCTTTTATAGCCATAAGGGGGCTTTCCACCGTTTTTATAGCACCAACCAGTCTCAATATCTCTATGTTGTATATTACCAGTCATACCTCTTTTGGTGTTAAAAGAAATCTCTCTACTTGTTGCTTCATTTTTTATTTCTTGTATACTTTCAAGCCAAAATCCTGCCACAGTTGAGTTGTCAACATTGGGTTCACTTGCATACAAAATATTAATTCCATAAGAACGAAGCTTACTTTTGGTATCAATGGCAACTTGTCTGGTTCTAGCAAATCTACTAGAATCGTCAAGAATAATATAATCAGGTCTTTCCTTTAATGCAGTTTCTATCATTGTGTCAAAATCGCTTCTCAATTCGTCATGAAATGCAGAGTTACTATCTTCAAATTCCTTTGTTATCATAATATCATTATCTTTTGCAAATTGTTTAATTCTTCTGTCTTGTTCTGGTATAGAGTTTTCTTTCTCTTTTTGTTCTTTAGAACTAACACGTTTATATGAAAATGCTATTTTCATGAATTTACCTCCTATAATTCTATTGTATAAGATTTTACTCTTCCATTAATAACAATATCCTTTTTTGGTATTGTTAATGTTTCAAATTCTGGGTTTGCAGGAATTAAAATAATGTCATTACCGCTTTCAACATAGGTACGTATTAATCTAGTATCATTATCTATTGTTGCTGACACAATATCACCATTATTGTATTTGTCTAGTTGAACTATTTCTATTTTTGCACCTTGTTTTATAATGGGAAACATTGAATTATCTTCTACTGGTGTATTTATACTAAATTTCATTAGAAGGTCCTCCATATTGTCTTCATTTAAATCAATTCCCATTTCAAAAGGATTTTCACATGCTTCTAATTCAGAATATTGTGAAAGAGCCTGTAAAAATTCTCTAGTACCCATGTTTAAGTATTTATTTATTTCGCTTTCAACATTTAATGCTACTTCTGTATTAGAGATTGAAAACTGTTTAGAAGCTTGGAAAAAGAAAGTTTTGACAAATCCCATTAATTCATTAATAGTTTGCTTAACTGTTTCTGGTGCTCTTTCTAAATCGGCTTCAAAGTTTAAGTCGTCTGGATTTATTCTACATACTTTTGCAATTGCTGTATTGACCTTTTCAGAAGCTGGATTTTTGTATCCTTCTTTTTGTAATTTACTTAGATATGAAGCTGTTATTTTTACATTGTAATTTTTTTCACAAAGAATAGCGATTTTACGTAATGATAAACCACTCTCTTTTATAATTTTAGATAAAAAACTTGAATATGGCATATATACTACCTCCTTATATTTTAGTACATTATAGCATGTGCGTACTATGAAGTCAACTTAAAAATGATAAAAATACTAGAAAAGTGTTTACAAAACAATTCTCATATTATAGAATGTAGACAATATTTGTTGACAAATAAATTACAAAATAAGTAAACAGAAAGGAGGAAGTATGAAAAGTGGTGAAGAAGAAAGTAAAATAAATATTTTAATATCCAAATCGCCAAAAAATTATAGTGAGGATTTCATTAATAATTTATTAGAAAAAAGAATGGAAATAATATGTAAAATCGTAAAAAGAATATTCGTGGAAAATAATTGTTGAAAACCCGAAACATGTATATAATTTTGCGTTTGGGCTCGAGGACTTTATGTCCGAGCCCAACGCACTTATAACATGTTGGGTTCAAATTTCAGGGAAGGAGGGAAAATGAAGATATTAGCTATTGATACAATAGAATTTGGTATTGATATTAATAATTATAATGAAAATTTTTTTGATTTATTAAATCAACTAGAAAATTTAAAATCATTATCTCAAAAGGAATTGCAAGAACAGGTTATTAATATTAATGGAGTTAATTTTTCAGTAAATAGAAAAGGACAAGGATTTTATAGATATAAAATAGAGTGTATAGATTTTTATATTTGCTTTATGAAAAATGATATAAGGAATAACTCTCCTATATATGTAAGATTTATGTCAGAGTTTCTATGGAAACATGGATATAATAAGTGCCATTGTTTATTTTGGAAATGGTTTAATCAATTTAATGTTAAAGTGTTAGGAACTAGACTAAGCAGACTGGATATTTGCTTTGATACAGAAGAAATTTGTTTTACAATAGAAGATAGAGAAAAGTTTGTAACTAGGGCAAGAAAGACAGATATACATTATACAGAGGAAGAAGTACAAATAGATAGTGAGCATTACATAGGGCATGTTTTCAGTGGATTTGTAATAGGTAGAGGAAGTCCACTATCATGTAGAATATATAACAAAACTCTAGAAGCAAAGAATAGTAAAAAGTGGTTTTTTGATATTTGGAAGGAGTATGGATATAATTCTTTAAATGATGTGTGGAGAGTAGAATTTCAATGTAGGAGAAAAGTTCTTAAAGAATTACAAATAAACACCTATGAAGATATAAAAGAAAAGATAAAACAGATATGGGCATATTACACGCAAAAATGGCTTGTGTTAAAGGAAAAGACCAATAATAATATATCTAGGTGTCCTATATCAGAAAAATGGCTATTAATTCAAAAATGTGGTGGAGAATATATGCCAAGTCCAAGTGTTAGAGAAAAAATAAGGTCTGGAAACTTGGAAAAACTATTTTGTCAATGTAAAGGTTTATTTACTTCAATTTCTGCACTTACAAATACAAGCGTTAGTGAGGCATATTTCATGATAGAGGAATACATAAGACTAAAGAATAAAGAAAACAAAACAACATTTGCTGAAGAAGTAGAAAAAAGAAAGAATAGATTTTTAAAATAACTCTTTTACATTTTAGTAAAATTTAAGTATAGACAAAAGTCGAAAATTGTTATATAATACAAAAAGCCTTTGAGGTCACTCTAATCCTTTAGAGGGAAAGGAGGGGAACAAATTGACAGGCTATAATTTAGTATGGCTGCTATTGCAAGAAATCGAAAGATTAAAGGCAGAGTTGCAGTCATACAAAGACAGAGAAAATAAAAACTAGTACATATGTATTGGTTCAAGGGGTATCTTCACAATAGCCCCTTGTTTCTTTTTTATAATAAAAAAGAATATGTGCTCTTCACAACACATATTCGAGAACATCTTGACTGGCTACAATTCTCAATTGACAACTTTAGTATACTACTTTTTTTAGTATTTGTCAACTTTTACTCAAATATTAGTTGAAATTATTGGATAATATCAACTAATCAATACTTGAGTCACTATTCTTACCTTTAATGTATCCTTTTTTAAATCCTATATAATAAGCGAGCCAATTTCGTTGGATAGTATCACAATATGCTAATTCTTCATATTCCAAAAATAATGCACTTATCTCAGTGCTTTTTAATTCTTCTATATTCTCTTCTATTGCAGATATTTTCTGGCTAATTTCAATATTAGGTTCTTGTGCAAATAATATAGGCAAATAATCTTCAAGTATATTGACTACTTTAAGAACATTTTCTTTATTAAAATCTTGTTCAATATTAAGTTTCATAGGTACCTCCTACATAAAATAATACCACTGCGTTATAACATAGTCAAGCTATAACATAGTTAAAAT
>JAAWCC010000033.1 GCA_022792975.1 Clostridia bacterium
GTATAAAAGATGCAAATAATATGGGTGCAGCAATGGCACCAGCAGCAGTAGACACTATAATTGCACATCTTAAAGATACAGGAAGAAAACCAAGCTATTATGATTTAATTGTAACTGGTGACCTTGGACATATAGGTAAAGATATACTTTGTGACATGATGCAAACCTATGGCTACAATGTAAGACCAAATTATAATGATTGCCGGAGTTTTAATATTTGATAAAGAGGCACAAGATACTCACTCTGGTGGTAGCGGTTGTGCGTGCTGTGGGACAGTATTTTCTGGGTATCTTTTTAATGAGCTTAAACAGAAAAAATATAATAAAATTCTACTTGTTGCAACTGGCGCTTTAATGAATTCTACATCTTCTCAGCAAGGAGAAAGTATTCCTCGGAATTGCTCATGCAGTATCTATTGAAAATCTTGAGGGATAGAAAGGAGATAAAATATGTTTTTCGATAGCTTAGATATAATGGATTATGTTTGGTGCTTCATAGTTGGAGGAATTATATGTGTGATAGCCCAAGTCTTAATCGACAAAACAAAAATAACTCCTGCTAGAATTCTAGTACTATTTGTAACACTAGGAGCAGTGCTTCGGTGGACTAGGAATTTATGAATATATCATAAAATTTGCAGGCGCTGGAGCAACCGTTCCATTAACTGGTTTTGGTGCAAACCTAGCAAAAGGAGCCATCAAAGGAGTAAAGGAATTAGGATTACTAGGAGCATTTACAGGAGGGATAAAAGCAGCAGCAGGAGGAATTGCAGCAGCAATATTTTTTCGGATATATAGCATCGCTAGTTGCAAAACCTAAAATGAAAAAGCAATAATAATGTTAGAAAATAATATGAACGACGGAATTTGAAAAAAGGATAGCATATTTTAAGGCTCTTCTATTATGGATGGAAGAGCCTTAAAATATATTATCCTTTTTATTTGTACTATTTTACCAAAACCATTATCATAGTGGAAAAGAACATCTCTATGCATGTTTTCATAATATACATAGAGGTGGGAAAAGTGGAAATAAAAAAAGGAGATATAGTTGGAAGAAAGTCCTATGGCAAGGATATTATTTTTTTTGTTGATAGAATTATAAAGGTTAAGAATGGAAAATCCTATGCAATATTAAAACGGCGTACATTATAGGATTGAAGCTGATGCTGAATTAGAGGATTTAGAAAAAGTAGAAAAAAAAGAAGAGGAACTTTTTAGGCAGGGGATGGAAGGAAAGCTTAAACAAAGACTTACCAAATCAGCCAAAAATATATTTTTCAAAAACCAAAATACTCAAAGAAGCCTTGCAAGCAATGCATTAATATTGCATTTAGATGGAGATAAAAGATATACCCAAAAATCGCAGAGATATTATAATAAACTTGGTCTTAGAGCTATTGTTAAGAATATCCCTGAAAATAAGCAACCTCAAGTGATAGGCTCTCTTGTTAGAAGGTATAATCCTGATATAATTATTATAACTCGGACATGACGCTATGATTAAATCTAAAGTGAACTATGATGATATATATAATTATAGAAACTCAAAATACTTTATAAACTCAGTAATAGAGGCAAGACGTGCCACACCACAAGGAAAAGACATAGTTATATTTGCAGGAGCATGCCAAAGCTTTTTCGAAGCAATTATGGCCTCGCGGGGCTAACTTTGCATCTTCTCCTGCAAGAATATTAATAGACTTTATGGATCCATTAGTAGTTGCAGAAAAAGTTGCAACAACAGATCAAAATAGAATAATAACAACCAGAGATATAACGTCAGAATTACATGACGAAGGAAAGAGAGTAGGAGGAAGCTTTGCCAAAGGAAAAAGAGAAAGTAATAAAACGGTAATATAATTGTAATACAAATGTAATAAAACATAAAAACAACCCTGAAAGTATATAAAAATCAATCAAAAAAGCTATTTTACAAAATACAATCTTTTTTGACATTAATAGGCAAAGATGATATAATGACCCTATCTTTAAAGAATGGGTGATCAAATGATTTACAGGGATGATATTTCAAACTTAAGAGAAGATATTATAGAAAAAGAAGGACAAAAGATAATAGTAAAAGGTGCATTAGGTAGGAGTAAATTTTTTGAGAAGGAAGCAACAATAGAAAAAGCCTATCCAAACCTATTTGTAATAAAGTACGATAAAGAAGAAGGGAACGCAACATACAGTTATACAGACGTTTTAACAAGAACGATAGACTTGCAAGTATTTGATGGAGAGAATTATTCTTCTCTAGTTCCACCAAAGGTAGAAGCTCCTAAGAAGCCAAAAGAAGAAGCACAAGAAATAAGTGAAAACTTAGGATAAATATCTAGAATTAGATAAAAAAGACAAAAGAATTTAATAATAAAAAAAGGAATTGAGGTAATATATGTTTTTTGGTATTAGTTAAAAAATATATATTACCTCAATTCTTTACGCTGCAAAACACTATAACTTTTAAGAGTCATGATATAAGGCTTAAATTTAATATATTGTGTTGCAAAGTTTGACAAAATATGATTTAATATTAAAAGATAAAATTTATATATGGAGGAATTTATGAAAAAGCTAAAAGAATTTTTTTCTGACAATACAAGAAAAATGACAAAACGTGATTGGATAATATTGGGAATAATTGTACTAATTTATACAATCATTTCATTTATAAATTTAGGAAGCACAAAAAACCCTCAAACATTTGCTGAAATGAGGCAAAATAATAGCATAATAATAGAACTAGAAGGGGAAGCGAAATATATATTAAAAATGAGACATTATTCAGGAGCAGAAACAGGTAACTATTCTGTATATGGCTCAAAAGATGGTATAAATTATGAAATAATAACAACATATAAAGATAAATATGTATTCTTATGGGAGGATACAGTAATCAATGAAGAATTAAAATACTTAAAAATAACAGCAAACTCAAAAGAAAGCTATATTGGAGAAATAGCTTTATATGACGAAAATGACAACCTTTTAAAATTAAAGGCAGAGGATAATAAAGATAAACAAGTAATAGACGAGCAGGATGTAGTTCCAGAAGTAATAGGATATATGAACTCAGTATACTTCGACGAAATATATTTTGCAAGAAGCGCATATGAATATTTAAATGGAAGGATGGCATATGAATGGGTGCATCCACCATTAGGAAAGCTAATACAAATGATACCAATAACAATATTGGGAATGACTCCATTCGCATATAGACTAATGGGAAATATCGCAGGAATTTTGATGGTAGCAGTAATGTACATATTTGGAAAAACAATGCTCAAAGACAGCAAATACGCATTACTTGCAGGAGTGATAATGGCATTTGACAATTTCCATTTTGCACAAACGAGAATGGGAACGGTAGACAGCTTCTTAGTATTATTCATAATGCTAAGTGCATTATTCATGTTTAAATACTTATTAACAACAAAAGAAGACATACTAAAAGAAAAAATAAAATGGCTTTTCTATTCGGGGCTATTTTTTGGACTTAGTGTATCAGTAAAATGGACAGGACTGTATGCGGGATTAGGACTTTGTATAATGTTCTTTGGAAAAATGATAAAAGATTGCATAAAGGATAGAAAAATAGATAAGCAATACCTATATATAATAATATCATGTATACTATACTTCATAGCAATACCATGTGCAATTTATGTCCTAAGTTACTTGCTATTCCCTAATGTAAGGCCAAGTGGAGTAGGAGGCTTTAGTGATATATTCAGCCAAATAGAGCAAATGTACAACTATCATTCAAAGTTAGTCGCAGAACACTCATTTACATCAAATTGGTACACATGGCCAGTAATGATGAAACCAGTATGGTTACACGTATCATATCCAGTTGAGCGGTATGAAATCAACAATAACAGGAATACGGAAATCCAGCTATATGGTGGATAGGAGCAATTGCTTCAGTATTCTTACTAATAAAAGCTATAAAATCAAGAAAACAAGAGGACATATTTATATTAGTAATGATACTATCAACATGGCTACCATATGCACTTATAGGAAGAATAATGTTTATGTATCACTTCTTCCCAACATTACCATTCGTAATGCTTGCAATAGTAGTATTTATAAAAACCTTAGATAAATTAATAAAAAAACCTTGGATAATGCTGCGGATACATAGTAATAGTAATAATCCTATTTGCAGTATTTTATCCAATAACAAGTGGAATGACAGTAAGTGAAGAATATATAAGCTCATTAAAATGGCTAAAAAGCTGGTACTTCTAATAAATTTAGGTGAGGAAAATGAAAAAATTTCTAAAGAAAAATATATACATTATAGCAATTGAAATAATTGCTATAATTTTAATTGGATACATATATCTAGACAATACGTATCAAGCACACGACCTACCATTCCACTTAGCAAATATCAAAAATTTAGTATCAAATAACCTAAAAGCAGACCTAATAATGCCAAATATAGGGAATGGTTTAGGGTATGGCTTATATATTTTTTATCCAAAGCTACCACACCTAATATATGCAGGAATTGCAGGCACTTTATCAGCAATAGGAGTAGAAATAATAAATAGTGTATTAATTACAAATATATTAGTATCAATAGCATCAAGCTTAACTATGTACTTCCTAGTAATAGAAATGACAAAAAACAAAAAACAAGCCTTTGCATCAGCGATAATCTATATGTTATTTCCATATAGGCTAGGAACAATCACAGTAAGAATGGCACTTACAGAAAACTTTGCAGGAATATTTATCCCAATAATATTACTTGGAATTTATTACTTATTCAAAGACGAAAAAAAGAAATTTTATATAACTTTTATATTAGGATATACAGGCTTAATATTAAGCCATTATCTAATAGCAATGTACTTTTCAATATTTGTATTAATCATATTAATATTTTGCATAGACAAGCTTTTCAGAGAAAAAAGAATAATAAGGCTATTAATAGGAACATTAGCAGTGATAATATTGGTATTACCAAGCATAACGATATTTTTAGAACACTATAACCGGAGAATATCTGGTATATAAAGAAAACTATGTAACAAACCTAGCACTAATACAATCAAACATATTAGAAGCAAAAGAATACTTTCTACCAACAGAAAACTATAACTGGACAATTCCATACTATATATATTGTACAGTTATAGGCATGGTTGTATTAAGCACATTACTTTCAATAAGAAGGCACAAAAGAGAGGACATAATAAACATAGCAATAATCGAAATATGCATCCTCATGATAAGCTGTGAAGCTCTATGGAAAATATTGCCAAGCATGTTCTATAATGTACAATTTTCATGGAGACTAGAGCTAATATTAGCAGTATTCATATCAATATTAGCACCAAAATTCCTAGAAAAACTAGACAGAAAAACAATATTCATAGGAGTAATAGCTCTATGTATAATACCATCACTATTTTTAATAAATAAACTAAGTAATAGAATACATCATAGAGACAATACAATAATAGAATTAGAAAAAGGCACAGGAAACCTAAGTGAATATTATCCAAATGCTTATGCCTATGACAAAGAATATTACCAAAACAAAAAAGGGATAGATATAGTAGAGGGGACAGGAAAAATAGAAATAATAGAAAATGAAACAAAAAGGCTAGAATTTAATGTAAAAGAAAGCAAAAGTTTAATCCTAGAGCTACCAAGAATATATTACAAAGGATACACTCTAGAAAAAGAAGGAAAAAAGATAGAAATAAAAGAAAATTCATATGGACTAATCACACTATCAGCCGAAGATGGAATTTATACACTAAAATACACAGGAACAGTAGCCTATAATATAACAAGAATAATAAGAATAATAGGGGTAATTAGTATAACAGCTATAATAATAGTAAAAAGGATAAACAAAAAAGAAGTAAACACTTGCGGAACAAAAGAAATCAACTAGATTAAATAGGAAAATCTACAATATAATATAGTAAAGCACTAAAAACGACAACAAGAATTATAAAAAAATCACACAAAAAAACAAAAACACCTATCGGAAAAAGTAGAAAAAAAGCCTGTAACACAAATGTAACAATTTGAAAACCCTTGAGGAAAGCAAAACTTGTCCATATTTTCCCAGAAATAGAAAAAAATTGAAAAATATGCTTGACAAAACTACACATATTGTGTAGAATAATATTGTTAACGTTAGGGAACTGCCAATGACCCTAGCAAAAATTAAAAATATTTTTTCATATGAAGGGAGAAAAAAGAAATGAAAAAAACTTTAAAATTATTAATGGCAATCGTACTTTTCGCAGTAGTATTAATGATAGCTACTAGCGTAAATGCAGGAGAAGTTGTTTATGACACTTTAGATAAGGCAGTAGCAGAAGAAGCTGACGCAGCAGCAGCTGATTCAACATATAAACCACTTGTTGAAAAGAAAGATGGTTATTATGTATTCAACAAAGGAACAGACACATTAAAAATAACAGAAACAATAGATGCAAACAACATGAAACTTGTAATAAACAATGCTTTAGCAGCTAACATAGTTGTTAAAGGAACAACAACTGTTAAGACAGATGAAGCTGCATTACCAACTGTTACAGGAACTGTACAAGTTAATGAAGGAGCTACATTAATAGCACCTGCAGAATTTGGAACAAGTATGCTTAACAAAGGTACTATGTATATAGCTGAAGATGCAACAGCTTTAACAACAGCAATAACTAATGAAGGAACAATATATACTGATGCAGATGCAACAGCTTTAACAACAAGTGTACAATTAACTTTAAAAGACAAAGTAAAAGTTGATGGAGTTGATTATACAAAAGTAACTGTTGAAAAGAAAGATCTTGACAAAAAAATGACTTACACAGTTGCAAAAATAGTTCCTGAAAATGAAGTAGCACCAGCAACAAAAATTGAAGCTGGAAAGACATATACATTAACAGTAAAAGCTGAATTAGATGGAAAAGAAGTAACAGCACCAGCAACAATATTAGCAAAACCATTAAATAGAGATGCTAAAATGAACTGTGAAATCAATGGAAATAATATCGAAGTAGTTGCCGCAAAAGACTTAGAAGGAGATACAATAGCTTTAGCAGCTCAATTAACAGGTGTAGATGAATCTAAAAAAGACTTAGCTTTAATCTCATTAGGAGAAGTTAAAGAAGATGAACCTACAACAGATCCAACAGCTGAGCCTACAACAGAACCAACAGTAGCACCTACAACAGATCCAAATGGTGAAAAAGATGATACACCAAAAACAGGTGATACAATAATACCTGCAACAGCAGTATTGGCAGTAGTTGTTGTAGCTAACGTAGTATATTTCGCTAGATCAAAAAGAAGCTAATAATATACTTAAAAATTAAATTAACTTGAAGGGCTCTCATAAAGAGCCCTCTTGTTTTATAAATTAGGAGAGTTAAATTTTGAATAATAGGAAAAGTAAAAAAGGAATAGAATTTTATATATTTCCATTTATTTCTTTAATTATAGCAATAGTATGCATTATATATATTATAACTTGGACAATAGAAACTAGCACAAACAAAGAAGTGCTAGAAGCCTTGATGGAAGATATAGTGACTGAAGCAGAGACAAAAAATGAGGAAACAGGAAAAACTGAAATAGTAAAAGTAATAGACTTTAACAAATTAAAGGAGAAAAATAAAGATGTTGTAGGCTGGCTAAAAGTTAACAATACAAATGTGGATTATCCTGTTGTACAATCAAATGACAACTCATACTACATAAATCACAATTTTAATGGAGAATCAAACCTAGCAGGTTGGATATTTGCAGATTATAGGATAGAGCAGGATGGCAAAGATAAAAACTATGTGATATATGGACACAACATGAAGGATGGTTCAATGTTTGGCTCATTAAAAAAGATATTAACAAAGGAATGGTACAATAATCCAGAAAACCTAAATATAACCTATAAAACAGAAAATGAAACACATACGTACAAAGTATTCTCAATTTATGAAATACCAGTAGAAAGCTATTACACAAATATGGGCTTTAAGACCGATGAGGAATACCAAAAATTCCTAAATACACTAAAAGAGCGTAGTAAAAAAGATTTTGGAATAAATCTAAATGCATCAGACAAAATACTAACACTATCAACCTGCGCAAGCAATAGCAACAATAGAGTAGTACTCCATGCGGTGCTAGAAGATTAGACTACAATAAAATAAAAAATCCCTAATTTCTAATAGAATTAGGAATTTTTTTTGCCCCTCCACATATATATAATAAAAAAGGAAAATATGAGGAGGAGAATATATGATAGACGCCATAAAAGAAAGCCTATGTATAAACAAAATTGTAGGGAGCAAAACATTTCAAATAATGATAGAAGGAGATAGCATTATACCAGATATAAAACCAGATATATTAAGAGACATATCAACTTCGCGGAAATGTTTGTATATATAAGAAGGAGATATTAGAAGGAAAAATAAGGCTAGATGGAAATGTAGATATTTACCTAATGTATCTAGTAGACGGCGAGGGAAAAAGTACAAGAGCATTTAACGCTAATATTGATTTCACCGAGATATTAGACTTTGCAGGTGTTAAAAGCGGAATGACACTTGATGAAAATGTTACAATAAAGAAAATAGAATGTAAGGTGTTAAATGGAAGAAAAGTAAGCTTTAAAGTTCTGCTTGAACTTGATGCACAAGTTTTCCTAAATGAAAACGAGGAAATGATAAGAGAAGTAAAAGGAGTAGATGATATTGAAGCTCAAATATCTTCATTAAAAATGAATTCTCTTGTTGGTCAAAACTCTTGTAAAACATCTGCAAAAGAAACCATAGTAATAGACAGCACTGATAATTTAGAAGAAATACTTTCAGTGGACTTTAATATTGTTAATAAAGATACAAAAATCAGTTACAATAAAGTTCTTGCAAAAGCAGATGTGGAAATGAGAATATTATATTTAACAGATGACCGGAAGAATAAAAAGAGCAGAAGAAAATATTCCAGTAATGGGATTTATAGATTTAGTAGGAGTTTCAGATGATGACTTATGTGATGTAAAGTATAAATTGAAGAATATTCTAGTCAAACCCAATGCAATTGAGGAGCATTCAATAAATGCAGAAATAGAGCTTGAGATATTCTGCAAAGTATTTGGAAACAGAGAAGTGAGTATAATACAAGATATGTACAGCCCAAGCAGGAATTTAAGCTTTAATCAAAACCAAGTAAGCACGATGGTAAATATGCAAAATACAAGAAATGAAGTAAATATAAGAGAAAAGGTAAGATTAGAAAATGAAGAATATAGTAGAATTTGCGATGCATCTGCAAAAGCGGTAATAAATGAAAAAAATATAGGAAGAGATGTTATAAAATACACAGGTGACCTAAATTTAAGATTTATTTTAATAAATAGTGAAGAAACAGAAACCAGATCAGAAGAGGTAACATTGCCATTTTCTTTTAGTCAAGAGATAGAGGGAATAAATAAGGATAGTAGGATAGATTTAGAGTTAACACCTGTATTTCAAGAATTTACAAAGGATGGAGCAGAAGTGCTAGCAAAAATTGATTTAGAGGCAAGAACAAATTCGTATAATCTAGAAACAATAAATGTAATAAATAGCATAGAAGAAGGAGAATGTGAAGATGAATTTCCATATAGTATGGTAATATATTTTGTAAAACCAGGAGACTCTTTATGGAAAATAGCAAAAAAGTTTAGAAGTACTGTTGCAGACATATCAAGGATAAATAACATAGAAAATCCAGATAAAATAAGCGTAGGAATGCAATTATTTATACCAAAAAGTACAGGAGCTAGGAACCAAATACCAATAAATGTATAAAATAAAGTATGGATAAAATTTATACAAGAAAAAGAATAAGATTACCAAGTGTAAGATATGTGGGGTTCAAAAATGGCAAAAACAGCCGTAAACAAAAAATAATTTTTCAAGCACTAATTATATTAATAATAGCATTTATGACTTTAAATTCGATTGTGAGAAGTGTAGAGCCTATAATAAATAGAGTGTGCAGGGATGCAGCTATGGCAAAGGCAACATTAATTTCAAATAATATGGCAACAGAGGTAATGAAAAAGTACACATATAGTGACTTTGTAACAATCTCAAAAGACTCAAAGGGAAATATTACTATGCTTCAATCAAATATAATAACAATAAATGAAATAACCTCAGATGTAGCAGCTAAAATTCAAGAGGAGTTAATCCAAAGCGAAGAAAGTTTAGGCAAGCTGAAGCTTCGGAAGCTTCACAGGAACAAGACTATTTTCAGGTATAGGACCAGACATAAATATAAAGTTTTTAGACACAGGGACAGTGGAAACAAAAGTAAGGTCAGAGTTTGAAAGCACAGGAATAAATCAGACTATACATAGAATTTACCTAGATGTAAAGTGTAAAGTAAGTATTTTAACACCATATAATGTGGTAGAGGAAACAATAACAAATGAAGTAGTATTAATAGAAAACATAATAGTAGGTCTAGTGCCATCAACATATTACAACTTAGAAGGTATGGAAAAAAGTAATTTGGTAGATATAGTAGAATAATAGAATTGACCCTTAAATCATGAGGGTCAATTCTATTATATTGTAAGAAAACATTAGTAGTGATAGCTATTTATTAAAGGAAGGACTAAGTATATTAGTTTATGTAAGCACATTTATCAAATTGATTTTACAAATAAGTAAAAATAAATCAAAAATTTACTAAAATGTATTGACATCTAACAATAATCATGATAAAATAGGCACATGCTGAGATTGGAGGTGAAAATATGACAGAAGAACAATTAAAAATACTATTGCAGGAATTAAAAGACAGATTTGAAGGCTTTGACAAAAGATTCGATAAACTAGAAGAAGGTCAAAAGGAGTTAAGAGAAGATGTAAATGAACTAAAAGAGAATGTAAATATACTTAAAGAAGATGTAGCTATACTTAAAGAAGATGTATCAGGTTTAAAAATTAATGTAAGTTCACTAACTGAAGATCATGAAACTCTAAAAAAGGCAACAGGAGAAATACTGAAACTTTTGAAGAAGGAAGGTGAAGAGTGCAAGAAGGACAGAAAAGCTATACATAAAGAAATTGACAAAATTAAAACAGTAGTAGGCTTGAGTTAGATATATTTTTTTCTTATTTGCAAAATTTCTATTGCAATAAAATTTTGGGGGAAAATAGATGTCTTATAAATGGACACTAAACTAAAGGTGTTTATTTATAAGGCATCTATTTTATATATTAATAATTTTTAATTCTAAATATAATTGTTAAAACAAAAACAAATTCCTAGTGTTCTTTTACTGGAATTTACTTTTAAATTTAAGTTTTTAAAATAAAATTACCCAAAACCCTTGACAAAAGTAAGAAAATAGTGTAAAGTAGAATAGCATTACACATGTGAGGTAAAAAAGTATGGATAAAAATGTTCAAATTGGCTTGTTATGTGACATCTACGGAGAGTTATTAACAAAAAATCAACAAAATGTCTTAGATTTATACTACAACGAAAATTTATCTTTAGCAGAAGTTGCAGAAGAACTAGGCATAACAAGGCAGGCAGTAAAAGATAGTATTGCGAAAGGAGAGAAAAGACTTTTTCGGATTAGAAGAAAAGCTAGAAATTATGAAAAAAGTTCAGAAACAAGAAAAACAAATACAAAAGATATTATCTGAATTATCAGAAATCCAAACTAAGTATACTGACGAAGAAATTGCAGCTATATTAGCAAATGTAATGAATGAGCTTAAATGTTTAGCGTAAAAACAAAAAAGGAGAGAAAAAGTAATGGCATTTGAAGGTTTATCAAGCAGACTCCAAGGAATAACACAAAAGCTTAGAGGAAAAGCAAGAATAACAGAAAGTGATTTAAAAGAAATTTTAAGAGAAGTAAAGCTTGCACTATTAGAGGCAGATGTTAACTATAAAATAGTAAAAGAATTTATATCAGAAGTAGAAAAAAAGGCATTAGGTCAAGATGTGCTTAAATCACTAACACCAGGGCAACAGGTTGTAAAAATAGTAAAAGACGAGCTTGTAGAATTGTTAGGAGGAGAGGAAAGTAGAATAGCTTTCACACCAAACCCACCAACAGTTATAATGTTAGTTCGGATTACAAGGCTCAGGAAAGACAACGACCTGTGGAAAGCTTGCAAATTTACTCAGAAAACAAGGGAAAAAGCCATTGTTAGTTGCTTGCGATGTATACAGACCAGCAGCTATAAAACAATTACAAGTTGTAGGAAATAGCCTTAATATTCCAGTATTTGCAAATGAAAACTCAAAAGATGTAGTTCATATTGCAAAGCAAGCAATGAATATTGCAATGTCTAAACTAAATGATGTAGTAATACTAGACACAGCAGGAAGACTTCATATTGATGAGGAGTTAATGCAGGAATTGCAAAATGTAAAACAAAATGTAAAACCTCATGAAATTTTACTAGTAGTAGATAGTATGACAGGTCAAGATGCTGTAAATGTAGGAGAAACCTTCAATGAAAAACTAGGAATAGACGGAGTAATTCTTACAAAGTTAGATGGAGATACTCGTGGAGGTGCAGCACTTTCAGTAAAAAAAGTTACAGGTAGACCAATAAAGTTTGCTGCAACAGGAGAAAAACTAAGTGATATAGAAGCCTTTTATCCAAACAGAATGGCAGAAAGAATATTAGGCATGGGAGATGTTTTATCAATAATAGAAAAGGCTGAAGAAGCTCTTAGTGATCAAGAAGCAATCGAACTTGAAAAACAATTAAAAAAGCAAGAATTTGATTTAGATGATTATTTAGCACAATTAAGACAGATTAAGAAAATGGGTTCTTTCTCATCAATACTAAAAATGCTACCAGGTGTAAATAAGCTTGGAGACATAAAAGTTGATGATAAAGAATTTGTAAAAATAGAAGCTATGATTTGTTCCATGACCAAAAAAGAAAGAAGAAATCCAAAAATATTAAACGGAGGTAGAAGACAAAGAATAGCAAAAGGTTCAGGCACAACAGTGCAGGATATTAATAAATTCATGAAATCATTTGAAATGACACAAAACATGATGAAGCAAATGAAAAGTAAAAAAGGTGGCATGAGAAAAGCACTAAAAGGAATGAATTTAGACAATATTGATTTAAAGAACCTAAAAATGTAGTTATTAACTTTCATTATATTGTAGAAGATTTTACTAAAATAAAAGTAAAGACTATACAGTATAAAGATGTGAAGGATACAAAAAATTATTGATTTATCAATTAGATTTTGTTAATCCATAAAAAGTATATTTATAAAGAGGAGGAAAAAGCAAGATGGTAAAAATCAGATTACAAAGAATAGGAAAGAAAAAAGCACCTTTCTATCACATCGTAGTTGCAGACTCAAGAGCACCAAGAGATGGAAAGATAATTGAGCAAATTGGAACATATGACCCAATGAAGGAGCCAGCAGTTATTAATTTAGACAAAGAAAAATGTGCTACATGGATAAAAAATGGTGCAAGACCAACAGACACAGTAAAAGCTTTAATCGAAAAAGCATAAGGAGGAAAACTTAAATGAAAGAAGTTTTGCAAACAATTTTAGCAGCTTTAGTAGAAAACAAGGAGGAAATTTACATTGAAGAAATAGAGAAGCAAAAAGAAACTGTATATGAAGTTAGAGTTGCAAAAAGCGACATGGGACGTGTAATTGGAAAAGAGGGTAGAATAGCTAAAGCGATTAGAACTTTATTTAAAGCAGTCTCAGCAAGAGAACAAAAGAAAGTTACAATTGAATTTATAGATTAGGAGAAATCCAAAGCATGGATAACTTATTAGAAATAGGTCAAATAGTAAACTCATATGGAATAAAAGGCTTTCTCAAGGTGGTGCCATATACAGACAATGTAGAAAGGTATGATGACCTAAAAACAATATATATAGAAAAGAATAGAAGGCTAATCCAAATGGAAATAGAAGAAGTAAAGTATCACAAAAATCTAGTACTTTTAAAACTAAAGGGAATAGACGATATAAATGATACTTTAGAATTAAAAAACTGCTATATCAAAATAGACAGAAAAGATGCTGTTAAATTACCAGAAGATACCTATTTTATAGTAGATTTAATAGGGCTTACAGTTATAACAGACGAGGGAGAGACTTTAGGAAATTTAATAGATGTATTTCCAACAGGAAGCAATGATGTATATGTTGTAAAAAATGAACTTGGAAAACAAACGTTATTACCAGCAATAGGAGATGTAATAAAGCAAGTTGATATAGAAAATAAAAAAATGGTAGTACATTTGATAGACCGGTTTAGTCCGGAGGAAACAAAGAAAATGAAGTTTAGTGTTTTAACACTTTTTCCTGAAATGTTTGATTGCTTAAATAAAAGCATAATAGGAAGAGCAGTAGAAAAAAATCTAATAGAGTTAGAACTTATCAATATTAGAGAATTTTCAAAAAACAAGCATAAAAAAGTAGATGATACACCTTATGGTGGAGGTGCAGGAATGGTAATGATGCCAGATGTAGTATATGCTGCATATGAAGCAGTAAAAACTAAAAACTCAAGGGTAATATACATGTCTCCACAAGGTAAAACTTTAAATCAAGAAGAAGTAAAAAGATTAAGTAAAGAAGGTCATATCATCCTACTTTGTGGACATTATGAGGGGATTGACCAAAGAGTTATAGATGAAATTGTAGATGAGGAAATTTCCATTGGAGATTATGTTGTAACAGGAGGAGAACTTCCAGCAATGGTAGTTATAGACTCAGTATCAAGATATATTGATGGAGTGCTTAGCAGAGCATCTATTGAGGAAGAAAGCTTTTCAAATAATCATTTGCTAGAATATCCACAATATACAAGACCAGAGGAGTTTCATGGAGTAAAAGTTCCAGAGGTTTTACTAAGTCGGACACCATGAAAACATAAGAAAATGGAGAAAAGAAAAGTCCATAGAGGTCACAAAAAATAAAAGACCAGACTTAAATTAGATATTTATGCAATCAGAAAAATAAAGATTGTAAACTTATAAAAAAGAAAGGAGAAAATATAATGGACGTTATAAAAGCGATAGAACATGAACAACTAAAAGAAAAAGTTCCAGTACTAGATGTTGGAAATACAGTTAGAGTTCATGCTAAAATTAAAGAAGGAAACCGTGAAAGAATACAGGTTTTCGAAGGAATAATAATAAAAAAACAAGGTGGAGGAGTAAATGAAACATTTACAGTAAGAAAAATATCTTACGGAGTAGGTGTTGAAAAAACATTTTTACTACACTCACCAAATGTAGAGAAGGTAGAAGTAGTTAGAGTTGGTAAAGCAAGAAGAGCTAAACTATACTACCTAAGAGACAGAATAGGTAAAGCTGCTAAGACTAGAGAAAAAATAGGAGCAAGAATAGAGAACAAAGAAATAATTCTAAAAGAAAATCTTGCTATGGAAGAAGCAGCAGCTACTGAAGAAACACCAGTAGAAGCAGTAGAAGCACCAGCAGTAGAAACTGAAACACCAGTAGTAGAAGAAACAGTTGATACAGTATCAGAGGAAACAGTTGAAGCTGTTAAAGAAGAACCAGTAAAAGAGGAAGAAGCTAAGACAGAAGAATAATATATATAAAGGCATGTCCCCCACGGCTCTATGAGCCATGGGGGACAAAACTATGAAATTAATAAAAAATTAATGTTTCCTCTATTTCTTATTAAGAAATTTTCTGATATAATATTAAGTATAGAGTAAAAAAGGTGGTATAAATAACATGTATAATATTTTAGTTTGTGATGACGACAAGGAAATAGTTAAAGCAATAGAAATATATCTAGTAAAAGAAAATTACAATGTACTTAAAGCATACAATGGAGAAGAATGCTTGAAAATTTTGAAGGAGAACACTATTCATTTAATTATTTTGGACATAATGATGCCTAAAAAAGATGGAATAGAAACTATCGAAGAAATTAGGAAGGATAAGACTATACCTGTTATTATGCTTTCTGCTAAGTCTGAGGATGAGGACAAGATTAAAGGTCTTAATATTGGAGCAGACGATTATGTAACAAAACCCTTTAATCCATTAGAGCTTATAGCTCGTGTTAATTCTGGAATAAGAAGATATACTAAGCTTGGCACTATTACAGAAGAAGAAAATAAGAAAATATATAAATCAGGGGAGCTTGTAATTGACGATGATTTGAAGAAGGTTACGGTTGAAGGAAAAGAGGTTAAGCTTACTCCTACTGAGTTTAATATTTTAAAGTTTCTTACAAAAAACAAAGGAATAGTGTATTCAATTGATCAAATATACGAAAATGTATGGGAGGACGAGGCATATGGTGCCGATAACATTATAGCTGTACATATAAGACACATAAGAGAAAAGATCGAAATTAATCCAAAGGAGCCTAAATATTTAAAGGTTATTTGGGGAATTGGTTATAAGATAGAAAATATTTAAATAAGGAAGGTTTTTAATGAAGGAAAGCAAGATATTAAAAGCAATAAGCTATATTGTTCTTCCGATATTTATTCGGAATTGTTATACTTGCTATATTTTACAGTGTAAACAAAAAAGTTTATGAAAATTACTTAGACGAGGATTACTTTGAAGGTCAAATATTTGCAAATAACTATATGTATTCGTTAAGAGAGGAGGTTCGTTCGCTAATATATAATACAAATGAGCCTCATTTTATAGGTAAGGGTGGTACAAGGATTTTTTTTAGATTTAATACCTATAATTTTTTATCAGACTTGCAGGATTGCAAATTCTTGATTATACATAATGGTGGAAATAAAGTATATACCAATGTAGAAGACTATGATTTTATGGAGCTAGGCGAGATTAGGGATTATATACAAAATTTAGATGGAAAGAAATTTTATGTTGAAAATGGTAGTATAAAAACAGATTCTAAGATACTCCAAGAACAATGGGAAAACTATAAAGATATGTTCCAAGGTGCATATTATTATACACAAGACAAGTACCTTAATTCAGAAGACTATGAAAAAGCAACTATGGATGCGTTATATAATAAGGTATCAGAAAAAATCGAGCAGTTAGAAAAAGAGCAGGCAGAAAAAGGTGAAGGAGCTTCAGTAAATATTGATATTGTAAGTGAGGCAACAAGGGAGAAGGAAAATGTAGAGCAGAGCATGGTATATGTTGACTATGATATCAGTGATTTTTCAATCTACGTAAGCTATAAAGAGCAATTGCTTCATAGTAGTTATGATGCATACATATTAAATATTTTGCAGAATTTGCAAGGCTATGAGGATATAATTTATGTGTCAGTTCCAATATGTGGAATATTAACAGTAGTAATAATTACATATCTTATAATGTCAATTGGGTATAAAAAGAACAAGGAAGGCATTGAGCTAAATGATATAGATAAGATTCCATTAGAAATAGTTTTTGCTGTATTAATAGGCATAATTATATTGTTGATATCTATTACAGTTAGTTTTACAGAGACTAGATATGATTATTACAAATTATTTTTAAGCGAAATAATAACAGCATATGCAGTCATATATATATTAAGTGCTATAACACTTACTACAATTATCAAAAGAATAAAAGCAAAGACTATCATAAAAAATACAATAACTTGGCGATTACTAAAAATATGCAGAAGAATGTGGAAAAAAGTAAAAAAAGTCATCAGTGTATTCACAGAAAGAATTAGTATTACTTGGAGAGTTATATTGATTAGTATTATATATTTACTAATAATGATAATAGTATTCTTTTCGTGTATTAACTATGGGTCGGCAGATTTAGCAATAATATCAGATATAGCAATTACAATAGGACTAATTTACTATATTATAAAAAGACTAAATTGTTACAGAAAAATAGAAGAACAGTTAAAGAAAATATATGAAGGAAATAATAAAGATAGATTGAACGAGGAGGAGTTTACAAAGGAATTTAAAGAGGTTGCACGTTATATAAATGATATATCTAATGGATTTGAAAATGCAGTGGAGGAGGGAATAAAGAGTGAAAGGCTTAAAACAGAACTTATCACAAATGTTTCACATGATATAAAAACACCA
>JAAWCC010000034.1 GCA_022792975.1 Clostridia bacterium
CCAATGAGGCCATTAGGATGGCTGAGCCCCAACGAGTTCCTAAAAAAGTATAAAAGTCAAGGGGAATCGGTTGTAACAATATAGGGTACCCAAAGTATATATTTTTCAAAAAAGTGTGACATATGATTGACTAACCTTCAGTAAAAAATCTTAATATTCTATTTATTTTGTTGATTTTTGTTAAATGCTAAGATATAATAAATTATTATTAATTTTAATACTGAAACGAGGCGATAAAACATGTCTAATAGTAAAAGATATAGATATGATGAAGAAGAATTAGAAAATGAAGAAAGACCAAGGAAGAAGAAAAAGAAAAAAAAGAAAAGACATATTTTTTTAAAAATTTTTGTGACATTGCTTATGCTAATTGCACTTATTGCTGGAGCAATAGTTGGGTTTGCATATAGTATGCTTGATCAAATTGATTATGATAATAAAGTTGACAAAAGCCAAATTGAAGTAAATGAAGGTGTTGAAACTCCTAAAGGGGTAATGAATATATTGCTGTTTGGAGTGGATTCGAGAAATCAGCAAAATAGCTATAATGGTTCTTTGAGTGATGTTATAATGATAGTTAGTATAAATCATGATACAAAAAAAGTTAGAATTGCTTCAGTTTATAGGGACACATACTTAGAACGTACAGATACAAAAAGATTTGATAAAATTACACATGCATTTATGAAGGGACCACAAAATTCTATAAATTCAATAAATAAAAACTTAGACTTAGACATAAAAGATTATGTGGCGATAAACTTTAATGTGGTGGTGGATGTGGTCGATGCAGTTGGTGGAGTTACTTTAACTGTAACTGACCAAGAGGCACAGCAAATGCGTAATTATATAGAAGAAATAAATAATAGCACAGGACATAAATCAAAGAAATTAACAAAGGGTGGCACTTATACGTTAGATGGTGTACAAGCAACAGCATATGCAAGAATAAGATATACAAATGGTGGAGATTGGAAAAGAACAGAAAGACAAAGAGAAGTTTTAAATTTAGTATTTGAAAAAGCAAAAACAATGAACTTAATAGAATTAAAGAAAGTGGCAGATACAATACTAAAGCAAGTTTCAACAAATATAAGTACAGGGCAAATAATATCACTTGCAACTGTTGCAAGCTCTTATGAAATTGAAGATACAAAAGGATGGCCTTTTGATGTTGCAGATTATTGGAAGGATGAGGTTTGGTATGGACCACCAAAGAATTTGGAAAACCAAGTAGTAATGCTACATGAGTTCTTGTTTAATAAAGATGATTATCAAGTATCGAGTACAGTTAAGGCTATAAGTGATAAGATGATTAGAGAAACTGGAATCAGATAAAAATTGGAGGAATTTTTCCTCCAATTTTTTAACAAACAATTGACTTTTTTTGAGGTTTAATAGTATAATAAAATGTGTTACAAAAGATTTTTTAAATGTACAAAAGGGAGGAAAAAACAATGTACTTGTTCAATAAAATAACAGTTAATCCACAATTACCAAAGAGAATAGATAAGCTATCTATTATTTCGAATAACCTATGGTGGTCATGGAACACCGAATTTTTAAGACTCTTCAAAATGATAGATATAGACTTGTGGGAAAGTATAGGAAAAAATCCAGTGAAGTTTTTGAAAATGGTACCACAAGAAAAGTTAGAAGAGTATTCAAAAAACCCTGATTTTTTAAAGGAATACGATAGAAATGTAGCGAATTTTGAAAACTATATGAATAGTAAAAATACAGTATTTTCAAAAAAATTTCCAGAAAATAAAAATGATTTAATTGCATATTTTTCTGCTGAATATGGTTTAGATGAAATTGTTCAAATCTATTCGGGTGGGCTTGGTATACTATCTGGAGACCATTTGAAGGCTGCAAGTGATTTGGGTATACCTTTAGTTGGTATTGGACTTTTATATAAAAAAGGGTATTTCCATCAAGTGATTAATCCACAAGGTAGACAAGAAAATGTGTATAGGGATATAGAATTAGAAAATCTTCCGATGACTACTGTCAAAAACAAATATGGAGACGATTTAATAATTGATGCAAGAATTCAGAAAAAAAGACTTTTCTTAAAGGCATGGCAGGTAAATGTTGGTAGAGTTAAGCTGTATTTATTGGACTCAGATATAGAAGAAAATCTTGACCAAGATTTCAGAGAGATAACTAAATATTTATATGGAGGCGACCAAGAGACAAGAATAAGACAAGAAATAGTACTTGGTATGGGAGGAACTAACCTGCTTAATACATTAGGGTTAGAGCCAACTGTATATCACATGAATGAAGGACATTCTGCCTTCCTTTTATTAGAGCTTGCAAGGCTTCTTGTTGAGGAAAAGAAAATTTCATTTAGAAATGCAATAAGTATAGTTTCATCAAAAACTGTATTTACAACACATACACCAGTTCCAGCAGGAAATGATATTTTCCCAATAGATTTAATGGAAAAATACTTTAAGAATTTCTGGCCAAGATTGGGAATAGAAAGAGAAGAATTTTTAAGACTTGGCATGAACCCAAAAGAAGAAATGGAGCCAGGCTTTAATATGGGAATTTTCGCATTGAAAATTGCAGGAAAGAAAAATGGTGTTAGTAAGCTACATGGAGGAGTTTCAAGGGAGCTATTCGGTGATGTTTGGCCTGAAATTGCAGCAAATGAATCACCAATAGGATATGTAACAAATGGAATTCACACTTGTACATGGCTTGCACCAACAATGAAGGAATTGTTTAATAAGTATCTAACACCATATTGGCAAGACAATATATATTTAGAACGCACATGGGAAAAAGTAAATAATATACCAAACAAAGAATTATGGGATGTTCATTATCAAAGAAAAGTAAAATTATTACATTTAGTTAGACAAAATACAATAGATAGACTTAGAAGAAATGGTATGAGATATGAAGAAATAATGGATATAGTATCAAAGCTTGACCCAAACGCTCTTACAATAGGATTTGCTAGGAGATTTGCAACATATAAAAGAGGCACCTTGATTTTCCGTGATTTAGAAAGAATAACAGAGATAGTAAGCAATACAAATACTCCTGTACAATTAATATTTGCGGGAAAAGCACACCCAAAAGATATAGAAGGTCAAGATTTAATTAAGCAAATACATGAAATATCGATGAAGCCACAATTCAAAGGAAAGATATTCTTACTTGAGGACTATGATATTGGAATGTCAAGATATTTAATTAGTGGTGTAGATGTTTGGTTAAATAACCCAAGAAGGCCAATGGAGGCTTCGGGAACAAGTGGTGAAAAGGCATCTGTAAATGGAGTGCTTAATTTTAGTATTTTAGATGGCTGGTGGGTTGAAGGATATAATAAAGAAAATGGATGGATAATAGGAAAAAATAAAGACTATGATTCATATGAAGTACAAGATAATGAGGATTGCCAAAGTATATATGATACACTAGAAAATAAAATAATTCCAACATATTATAGCAGAATACAAGGAGAGAACTTTTCAAATGAGTGGGTAGAGCTTATGAAAAATTCTATTAAATCAACAGGCTGGCAATATAGTACAGCTAGAATGTTAATGGATTACCTAACTCAAATGTATATACCACTTTGCAATCTTTATGATAATTATTATTCTGATTTAGAAAATGTAATAAGACTAAATGAATGGGTAGATAGTATTAAAACTAGATGGGATAAAATTAAGATAAGACAACTAGATAATTTAAATAATGTTGTTATAGATGCAGGAAATAATATTGAAGTAAAATGTCAAGTTGACCTTCAAAATATCAATCCAAAAAATATCTCAGTACAAGTATATTCAGGAAAAGTACTTGAAAATGGAATATTAGAAGATATACAAATAAAAGAAATGGAAAAGATAGATAAAGAGGGTGACATTTACAGTGCAAAAATTAATTTAACAGCAGGTGGAGACTATGGTTATACATTTAGAGTAATGCCTAAACATGAAATGGTATTAGAGGCTCAAAATTTAAATCTTGTAAAATGGATAACAGAAGAAATGCAAAAAGAGGTAACAGAAGAAGAAAAAGTAACAGACAAGGTTAAAGCTCCATCAGTGGAGGACAATATAGAAGAAGCATTGAGTGAAGAAGAAAAAGTTGAAAAGTTTGACTAAACTATTGCAAAAGGCATAGAAAAACATATATAATATTAAAAAGACTTAAGAATTGATTAATGCAAACAAAAGAAAAGAGGAGGTGTATAGAAATGCCAGTAATAGATTTAACACAACCATTAGTAGTATTACTTTGCTTGGCTTCTATAATTTGTGCAATATACTTAGGACATGAAATAAAAAAAGCTGTTGTTCCAGCAGCAGCACTAATGCTATGTATAGCTTTACTTATAACACATAGCTTACAATTATTTGTATTTTCAGAAAGCTATATAGGATATGAACATGTACTTTCATTATCAATGATATATGACTTCGGATTTGTTCTAGTTACTTATTTAGCTTATCTATGGATAGATGATATTGAAGCAAAACACAGAAATAAGAAAAGTATTGATAATAGCTTAGATTGGTTCTGGAGTAAAATTGTTTAACTAAAGGGGAGAATACAAAAATGGACAAGAAGTTTTATATTACAACACCAATATATTATCCAAGTGGTAAATTTCATATAGGTACAGCATATACAACTGTACTTGCAGATACTATCAAAAGATATAAAGAGCTTAGAGGTTTTGATACAAGACTTTTGACAGGACTTGATGAGCACGGACAAAAGATTCAAGAAGTAGCAGAAAAGCTAGGGAAGACACCTCAAGAGCATGTAGACGAAATTGCAAAATATGCAAAAAAGCTTTGGGAATTAATGGATATAAGGTATGACGATTTTATTAGAACAACAGAAGAAAGGCACTCAAAAGTTGCAGGCGAAATTTTTGATAAGTTAATGGAAAAAGGTGATATATATAAGGGAGAATATGAAGGATGGTATTGTACCCCTTGTGAAACATATTTTACTGAAACACAACTAGAAAATCGGAAAATGTCCAGACTGTGGCAGAGATGTTAAAAAAATGAAGGAGGAAGCATATTTCTTTAATATGAAGAAATATACTGATAGATTAGTAAAATTCTATGAGGAAAATCCAAACTTTATAGAGCCCGAATTTAGAAAAAACGAATTATTTAATAATTTTATAAAACCAGGACTTGAGGATTTATGTGTTACAAGAACAAGCTTTGATTGGGGAATAAAAGTAAAAAAAGACCAAAAACATGTTATATATGTATGGTTAGATGCCTTGATGAACTATATAACAGCACTTCGGATATGGAACCGAAAATGAGGATTTATTTAAGAAGTATTGGCCTGCAGATTTGCAGATTGTAGGAAAAGATATAATAAGGTTCCATGCAATATATTGGCCAATATTTCTAATGGCATTAGATTTGCCACTTCCTAAAAAAATATATGCTCATGGTTTTATTATGATGAAAGATGGAAAGATGTCTAAATCTAAGGGAAATGTTGTTTATCCTGAGATGCTTATAGAAAGATATGGACTAGATGCAACAAAATATTTCTTACTTAGAGAATTTTCATATGGACAAGATGCAGTATTTTCACCAGAAGGATTTGTAGAGAGATTTAATTTTGATTTATGTAATGATTTAGGAAATCTTTTAAATAGGACAATAGGTATGATAAATAAGTATTTTGGGGGTAAACTTCCAAAATATAATGGATGCATAAATGAAGCAGATAAAAATTTAGAAGCTGAGACTATTTCTATAATAAAAGAGATTGAAGAACAGTTTGAAAGTTATCATATAAATAATGCTTTAGAAGGAATATGGAAAATAATTTCAAGAACAAATAAATATATTGATGAAACTGCACCTTGGGTTTTAGTAAAAGAGGAGAAAATACAAGAGCTAGAGTCGGTAATGTATCATTTAGCAGAAAACTTAAGGAAGGTAGCAATAATGCTTAAACCAGTGATAGAAGAAACATCTAGTAAAATATTAGTTCAATTAGGCATAAATAATAAAGAGCTTAAAATTTGGGAAAGCTTAGAAAAATATGACTTACTTAATGAAGAAATTAGAGTAATTGAAAAGGGTGAGCCACTTTTTGTAAGATTAGACCTAGAATCGGAAATCGAAGCTATAAAAGAAGCAATGAAAAGATAGTAAAAGTCGAAATAGTGAGAGAGGACGGTGTGTCAAAGGGGACGGGGCATTTTGACATAAAAAGCA
>JAAWCC010000035.1 GCA_022792975.1 Clostridia bacterium
AAAATTCAGGGTTTCATTTTTTGTTACTGAATAAGCCCAAGTAGCTGCATTTTTAGTTGGCAATTTTTCTTTTTCTAATCTAAATATTTTTAAGAAAACAATTTGCACTATATCTTCTGAATCTTCTTTGTTTTTTAGTATAGAAAAAGCTACCCCATATACTAAAGACTTGTATTTATCATATAAATCTTTCAAACTTTGGTTATTTCCTTGTTTTATCTCTTTAAATAATTCTTCTAACTCATTTTTCATACATTCCTCTAATCTTCTATTTTTGTTTCTTTTCGTGCTTCTATTATACATTTAATTACTTCAAATATGCCTGTTATTATAAATATAATTGGTATGAATATCCAAAAGCCCATAGATTTTATTGTTTCTGTAAAGGATGGAGTTGTTCCATTTTGAAATAGAATGATACCTATTCCAACAATAGCAAAAACACTCCCAATATATATTCCCATTACATTAATTTTTACTTTATCAAAAACTCCCTTAATGTATAATGCTCCTAATATAAAAGCTCCTCCTCCGAGTAGAAAAAAAGCACCAAAATAGATAAGAAAATTACTACTATTTGTTCCGAGCTAATATTGCTTCACTTGGATCAGCAGGATTATATTTTACTTCTCTAATGCTATTTTTCTCTGGAATATATCCGTACTCCATAATCAGTTGCGACAGTATATTCTATTCCATCTACTTCGTATGTATAAATTAGTTTATACGTTGTGCCATCTTTTGATTTGCTATATATATCATAGTCTATAAAATATCCATTTATGGTACTATATTCTCTCGTCATTTTATTCAATTTATATGTATCTTTAATACCAAAATACAAGCATATTATGCCAATTATCAAAACTGAACATACTAAAAAGCATGAAACAATAATTCTAAAATTAATCTTATTTCTCATTAAACAATATCCTCTCTATAGTTTTCTGCTATGATTATATAATAAAAGACATATAATTTCAAATTATTATATGCCCTATATATTGTCAATTCTATTTATACTCTAATTGATAAATCTCATCTTTCTGTTCTCCACTGTTCAAAACTATTTCTACATAGTCTTTATACCAATTAACATTTATATTTTCTTCTCTAGCACTTGCACCATCATTACTTATCTCTGCATCAAATGAACTTATTATTTTATTATTTGAATTAACTAATGTTACTTTTACTTTCGCACTTCCAAATGGAAATCCTGGTTCTCCAACTTCTTGAAATATAACTTTATATTGACTTTCTTCATTTACAATTTCTGCAATATCCTTAATTTTGAATTTTGTAATATATACAAGCTCTGTAATGAATCCAATTATTATACTAAAAATAATTATAAATATTCCTAATAAAATTTTTCCTGATTCTTTCATTTATATTCTCCCTCGTATAAGACTCAAACAAATATTATAAAATATAGAGAAATGCTAATATATAATAATCTTTTGCTATTAACTATAATTTCATCTTCTAATTATACTTACTTATAACCTTTTTAATAAACTTAATAATACAATATACTACATAAACAAATATTGAGGACATTACAATGAGAGAAATATATACAATCGGCTTTAAAATATTTTCATAATCATATCCATTTTCTTCGACGAGTTTGTGAATATCATCAATCCCTGCCACACTTCTTGGATGTAGTATTTCTTGATTTCCATTTGTATAATATAAGCATAACTCCCCACTATGAAATCCACTTCCTACTGATATTCTTTTAATTGTATCTATATTATCTACATCTCCATTTAAAATATCATATATACTTTGCTTATTTTCTTCAGTTATATCCAAATATGTCTGCTCTTGAAATGCGATTCCAAGTGAAACAAAAAATGCTATAAATGATACTATAAACAAAATTATTAGACCACATATTTTTTTCTTCAAATTTTTCTCCTTTATAAATTTGTTTTTTATTTTATTGTTCCATAATAGTTGCTTTTCCAAAATATGTATGAGTACCTTCCCAGTCAGCAGGTGCAAAAGTAACAAATGATGGTTCTACACTAAATATCCAATAATCATAATCGTGAATTATCTCGTGTGCTTCAAAAAATTTTCCTATATCACGACTATCTATTCCCTCTTTTAATAATTTACAAGCATTTTCTAAATCATTTTTTGCTATCTCATTTTGGAGTTCATTTGCATAATTTTGTATGTTTTCTAGTATTTTTGAAAAACCACCATCACTCTCCCAAAATGTGCCATCTCCATCTATTATTTGATAACTTCCTGCCTTTGTGTAGCTCTCCCAATATGGACTATTCTTATCTTTTAATACATTTACAGCTCCTAATAATTGGTTCTCTAATCTTTGATGTGCATATCCAAAATTTTCTTTTATATATTCTTTTCTTTCATCTGTTAATCCTTTAAACGCTTCTGTCTGTGCAATATAACGTAAGTCTCTATCTGGAATTTTCAAATCACTTCTATGCAGATAATATCTTGTATTAGTAAATGCTAAAATCTTACGATAAACTCTTTCAAAAATTATATATTGTTCCTTATCTACTCCATTATCTATTACTACTGTTGCTTCATTTTCTCCTGATAACCCCATCATATTAAAAGTTATCTCTGTATCTCCTATGAAGTCTATTTTCCAATTTGGTTTTCTGTTAAAATATGCCTGTGCTTCATCACTTGAAAGCCATTCTTCGTCATAATGCGTTGTGTCATCTTTCCAATTTGTCTGAAAGAATAAGTCTGTAAATTCTTTCATTTTGTTATATTCTTCTATTGTGTAAGTAGTTGGATTTGAGGCATCTGACAAATAATTAGTTAAAACTATTTTACTAATATTCTTTGGAAAATACTCTGAAATTTTATAATTTGTTTGACTAATATTTAATACTTTTTCTTCGTTTTTATTATTTGCTATTTCCTCTTGTGTATCAGGCTTTTCTTTCGTTTTATTATTGTCTACTTTCTTTAATACAGTCATACTTAAGACAAAAGAAATTGTTATTATGCCTAATATACCTATTCCTATTGCAATACTTTTTACTTTTTTATTTAACATCTATATACTTTCCTTTCCTATATCTTTCATTCTATTATCATCCAATTAAGTCCATTATCTATACTTGCAAATTTATAATATATGCCTACTTTACTTCCTGTTCTTTCAGGTGCAAACAGTTTCATTTCTAATCTTCCATTTACTAATTTTGGTCTTTCATCTACATAAAATAATGTATCTTTTATATCTAATGGAAATATTATATTTACACTCTCAAAACTTTCTCCACCATTTACTGTGACTAACAAACCATCTTGTTTTTCTCCTCGTATAATTGGACTTAAATTATCAATAAATCCGAACTTTCTCATTTATAAAGTTAACTTTTGCTCCATCGTTTACTGTAATCATTCCATCTGCATTTTTTATAGTATCATCCCATGTTTTGCCATTATCCATTGTTTTTTGTATCTTTATACATCTTCTCTGTCCTAAAATATTACCCATATCTATCACTCTCATAGATATGCTTTCATTTATTTTTTGTGTAAAAATGACTATTTCTTCTTGTTTTATCTTTTCTTGCTCTGTCTTATTTTCCAATTTTTCATTAGTATCATTATTTTCATCTTGATTTTTTGTTTCAATATTACTGTTTTCTTTTTCCCTATCTAATTTAC
>JAAWCC010000036.1 GCA_022792975.1 Clostridia bacterium
ATAAATTAGAGTTAAATTTTTGAAAACTAATATGAATATCAAGTTTACAGCTGGACCCATGCATGCTATAATTAATTTTTTTAAGCTAAGTAAGCTTGATTTACCGTATCTTTTTATTATAGTTTTTAGTGTCTATTTTAAAAGAAGCTGCAAATCCGAACAGGCATAATTTGAAGCTTCTCTAGTCTAAGCCCAAGCAAAAGCCCGCATACTATATGTCCTAATTCATGAAATAAAGCAAATATCATTAAATAAATGTACATTTCTAGTTGTTTTGTTACAAAAAAAAATAAAACAAATATAAATATTTTTAAATCTAATTTTATTTGCAATGCCTTATATCTCCTTAAAATTCTATCATAAGCCTAGGATCGATACAAACATCATTTACTCGAATTTCAAAATGTAAATGAGGTCCTGTAACATCTCCGTGTTGCGCCAACTTCTGCAATCTCCTGCCCTTTTGACACCTTATCCCCGAACTCCGTACTAAAAGCTTGTTACAATGTGCATACACTGTTTTAACTTCATTGTTTTGGAGCATGATATAATTACCATAGCTAGGTGAACGCTTAGCTATCACAACCTCTCCATCGGTTGCAGCAAATATTTTAGTTCCTGTATTTGCACCCACATCTATTCCCTTATGATATGCAGTAATAACACTAGCATTTACTTCTCTTTGACCATATTCAGAAGAAACTATCCCAGTAACTGGTAAAATAAATTCATAGCTTCTTCTTATCCTTTCAGTCTCACTTTCTTCTGTTTTACTAATTTCACTTTGTGTAAGACTTTCCTCTTCATCTATAACGCTTTCATTAATCATTGCTGTTTGTGTACTTTCGTTTTGTTCACTTGTTTCTTCTTGATTTTCAGGCTGATTTTCTGTATCCTCTTTGCCCTCTTCATTATTATTCAAATCTTTATATAAATATGTATTTAAAGATTGCACCATATTGTTATATACACCATAAAAATCATAATCTATTGAAACAATTTCTTTTACTTTAGCGATTGTAGCTTCTGAAAAATTATAATTGGTAGTATTAATCAGATAAAACATACAATATAGTAAAAGACAAATTACAATTTGCAAAGTGAGTTTTTTAACTATTCTATAATTTTTAGGTGTTTCACTCACATTTAAAGTAGCTCTTTTGGTTCTCTCTCTTAAGCTTTGTCTTTTTCTATAAATTTCTTCTGCTCTTCTAATTCTATCATCAGGGCTAAATACTCTCTCCATAGCTTTTCACACTCCTAAATAATATATATGTCCAAAAGCTAAAATTTAGCCCATAAAATCTATTTAATTATGCTAATAGCTATACAAAGTATTGCTACAAGTCCTAGAAAAAAACTACATATCTTCATTTTATTATACTGAATACGCATTTTCCTAATACTAGGAGAAGCCTCCTTCTTACCTTCTATTTTGTTCATATAATTTTCAACCAAAAACTCAGCTTCTTTAATTGCAGTCTCATAATTGCCATCAGACATATCCTCAAAATTTCCTTGATGTGCTTTTGTATCCACAATCTCTTTATTTTTAATTTTGCTACCACTCTTAAGAATAACTATTGCCTCGTCCACAAGATTAGATGGCAAATCCTTCAAAACTATAATATTTTTCATATGACTTACATTCATAATTATGTACCTCCATATATATACAGTTTTTCCAAGATTTTATAAAATATACAAATTATTTCCTAGGTGCAATAACAATACTTATCTCATCTTGATGCTGATATTTAGTTATAATATCACTAGAAAAAGAAGCAATTTCGTTGGATAAAACAATAATATTGTAATCCTTCTGAATTAGCTTCTCTATTTCTTTATCAGTATTTTCGGGTTCAGGCACATTATATACATCAAACCCAAGATTTTTGAGCATTTTAAAACTCTCATTATCGTTCCCTGCTCTAAGCCAAGATACCTTCATAAATTTATCACCTTCAAGGTTTAGTATGAAGCTATTTTGTTTTTTTATACCTCAAGCTTATCCCAAAGCACTACTTCATGATTTTCTAAAGTCTTTTTCACATCAATTATACGTTGATTAGAAGATCCTCTAAACTGAAGCTTAGGATCCTTCAAGCCTTCAACAAATTGTCCATCGACTACATAGTCAATATATTTCAAAAGCTCATTAGTAGTTTCATTATTCTTAGACATCTCTCCTATTACTTGTTTGTCAAATAAATAACCTGTATAGCACCAAATAGGTTTATCTGGATATAATTCTTTCGCCTTTTTAACTATTGGTAAGAGTCCCTCTTGATTTTTCAAATCAAGTGGCTCTCCTCCAAGTAAAGAAAGTCCCTTTATATAATCTGGTTTAAGTGCCTCCATAACTTCATTTTCTTCCTTGTCAGTAAACGCATTTCCATAATTATAATCCCACGCCTCTCTGTTAAAGCATCCTTTACAATGATGTGAGCATCCACTAACAAAGAGTGATACACGTACACCTGGTCCATTTGCTACATCACATTTCTTTATAGTTGCAT
>JAAWCC010000037.1 GCA_022792975.1 Clostridia bacterium
AATAAAAATATTTATTGATATAATATCATAGAAATTAAAAAAATTCAATGCTTTTATGTAAAATAAGTGCGAAAAAATAATTTTGAAGGGAAAATATAAAAAAATATGAAAAAGGTTGTAATATATACAGACGGTGCATGCTCAGGAAACCCTGGACCACGGGGGCTGGGGAGCAATACTTATGTGTGATAATGCAAAAAAAGAAATTTCAGGAGGAAAAAAGGATACAACAAATAATATAATGGAGATTACTGCTGTAATAGAAGGTCTAAAGCTTTTAAAATATCCATGTGAGGTTGAGATTTATAGCGATAGTGCATATGTTGTAAATGCTTATAACCAAAAATGGATTGAAGGCTGGAAAAAAAATGGCTGGAAAAATTCTAGTAAAGAAGAAGTGAAAAACAGAGAACTATGGGAGGAGCTTGATAGTCTTGTAAATACTCATAATGTGACCTTTATAAAAGTAAAAGGGCATAGTGATAATGAATTAAATAATAGATGTGATGAACTTGCAAGAAATGCTATAAAAGGAGTGGACAAGTAATGAAAATTGGTATTGATTTGGGCGGAAGTCATATAGCTGTACGGCATTGTAGATAAAGAAAAAATAGTTTACAAAAGGGAAAAAGATTTTATAGAAGAAGAAAGAAAAAATATAGAAGAAGTTATTGAAAAAACAATAATAAATTTTATAGACGAAATTTTAGAAAAGACAAACTTAAATATAAATCAAATAGAAAAAGTAGGAATTGCAGCACCAGGCACCACTAAGGAGCGGAAATATAGTAAAGGCAGAAAATCTTGGAATAGAGAATTTTGAAATAACAGATATATTACAAAAGCATTATAATTATAAAAATGTTATTTTGAATAATGATGCAAAATGTGCCGCACTTTGTGAAAAAGAATTTGGAAGCCTAAAACAATATGAAGATGCAGTATTCTTATGCCTAGGTACAGGAATTGGAGGAGCAGTATTTTTAAATCGGAAAACTACTAAAACCTAAAAGATATTCAGGGCTTGAACTTCGGACATATGAGCATAGATAAAAACGGACCAAGATGCAATTGTAATGCATATGGATGCTTTGAAACTTATGCATCTATGAAAAGATTAAAAGATAAAATCATACAAAGAAAAGGCTTAAAATCTCCTAGTCGGACAAGAGTTGTATCAAATAATAAAAAAGGATATAGAGGTGAAGGACATTATTGAAGAATTTATTTCTGATTTAAATATAGGGCTATCAAACATTATAAATATATTTGAACCAGAAGCTATTTGTATTGGAGGACGGCTTTGTACATTATGCTGATTTACTTCTAGGAAAAATTATCACAAAATTAACTGAAGAAAATATTACATTTAACAAGGAAATTCCAAAACTTGTGACAGCAAGAATGCGGAAACGACGCAGGACTAATTGGAGCGACTTATTTAGAATAAATAAAAGAAAATTTATCCTTTTTTCTCAAAAAAAACTATTGCAATAATCTTAATTTATTGTTATTATATTATAGAGAGAAAATATACGAAGAGGGAAAAAAATGATAGAATTTAGAAATGTAAGTAAAATGTATTCAACAGGTGTAGAAGCCGTTAGTAATGCTAATTTTGCAATAGATAAAGGCGAATTTGCATTTTTAATAGGAAGCTCAGGTTCTGGAAAATCTACCTTGATAAAACTTATATTAAAAGAAGAGGAACCAAGCTCGGGAAGTATAATAATAAATCGGCAAAGATACAACCTTCCTAAAAAGAAGCAGAGTGCCATATCTTAGAAGAAGTATGGGAGTTGTATTCCAAGACTTTAGATTATTACCAGATAAAACAGTATATGAAAATGTTGCATATGCAATGTATATTGTAAAAGCAACTAAAAGACATATTAGAAGACAAGTACCAATGGTGCTTTCATTAGTTGGATTGAGTGGAAAAGCTAAGATGTATCCACACGAATTATCAGGTGGAGAACAGCAGAGAGTTGCATTAGCACGCTCCCTAGTGAACAATCCTTCTATGCTTATTGCAGACGAGCCTACACGGAAATTTAGACCCAGATACAGCTTGGGAAATCATGAATTTACTTAATGAGATTAATATGAGAGGAACTACTGTAATTGTTGCAACACATGCAAAAGACATGGTGGATAAAATGAAAAAAAGAGTTATACAAATTGAAAAAGGTATCATTGTTAGAGATGATAAAAAGGGTGGTTATAACAGTGAGATATAATATTGTAACATATTTAATAGGAGAAGGTTTTAGTAACTTACTAAAAAATAAAAAATCAACTTGGGCAGCTTTAACAATAATGTGTATGTCAATGTTTATGTTTGGAATATTCTTTGTATTAGGAGAAAATATAAATTATGTAGCAGCACAAGTAGAAAAAGAACAAGGAATGCAGGTCTGGTTAGATTATGATGTAACAGACACACAAATTACAGATATACAAAATAAAATAAGAGCCCTAGATGGAATAAACACAGTAGAATATATTTCAAATACAGAAACATTAAATGAGCAAAAAGAAATTTTAGGAATGGAGTCAGAATATTTTGAAGGACTAGAAAGCTATTTTCAAGATTCGTTTTTAGTTACTTTAACTAATTTAGAGTTAAACACTAGTGTCCAAGAACAAATAAAAAAGCTTGATGGTGTAGAAAGTATTAGAAGCAGCAATGATACAATAGAAGCTCTAGTTTCAATTACAAAAGGAATTAGAATGGTAACTTTTGCAATACTTATTATATTAGTAATAATATCAATATTTATAATAACAAATACAATAAAACTTACAGTACATGCAAGAAGAAAAGAAATATCAATAATGAAATATGTAGGTGCGACTAATAGCTTCATAAGATGGCCATTTATTGTTGAAGGAATTATAATTGGTTTAATATCTTCAATAATTACAGTATTTATTGTAGGACTTCTATATAATACTGTAACAGATGGGGTAATGCAATCAGCAATATTCCAGGATATGAACTTAAAATTATATACTTTCAAGGACATGTTCCAAATGCTAATATTAACATATGTTGGATTAGGTGCAGGAATAGGTATAGTTCGGAAGTACAATTTCAATGAGAAGATACTTAGAAGTATAAAAACTTTGAGGGAGGAAGTACATATGGTAAAGAAAATAATGACTATATTAATCATTTGCATATTACTTATAGTACCAGTAATGTCATTTGCAAGTGATTTACAAAATAAAAGGAATGATATTCTAAATAGTATAAACGATGCAAAGGATAAACAAAATGAAGTAAAAAATGATATTACTCAAAC
Organism: Clostridia bacterium; assembly: GCA_022792975.1. The sequence goes on from JAAWCC010000037.1 coordinate 3,309, forward strand.
GCAATCAGAAATCAATAAATTAAATGACGAAATATCTGAAAAAGAATATGAAATAGAAATAATAACAGAGGAAGTAAACAAACTAAAAAAGGAAGTAGACGAATTAACTGAAAAACTAAAAGAGGCAGAAGAGCATTATGATGAGCAATATGACTTACTAGGAAAAAGACTTGCTGCACAAGCAAAAAGAGGAAATGCATCATATTTAGATGTATTATTAAAATCAAAAAGCTTGACAGACTTTATTTCTAAATATCATATCTTAGAGCAAATTGCAAAGCATGATACACAACTTTTAAATGATATAAAAGAAGAGCAAGAAACAATTATGAATGCTAAAAAAGAAATAGAGAAAAAGAAGGAAGACGTTGAAATTAAACAAAAACAACTAAAAAATGAAGAGCTAGCATTAATAAACAGAAAAACAACAAAAAATAAATACATGTCTCAATTGAGTGCAGAGGAACAAAAACTTCAAAATGAGATTAGCCAATTTAATAAACAATTAAAAGAGGTAGATAATCAAATCTTACAAGAGGCAATAAATAATAATGGAGGGAATAAATATACAGGAGGACAACTAGAATGGCCAGTACCAGCATCACATAGAATAACCTCGGGATTTGGTTATAGAGGTTCGGCTGCAACAGGAGGAGTTGGAACATCAAATCATAATGGATATGATATTGGAGCACCACATAACTCAAACATAATTGCAGCAGAAGCAGGAGTTGTTACAAAAGTAGTTAGAGCATGCTCTCATGACTATCCAAAAACATATTCAACAAAATGTAATTGTGGTGGTGGATATGGAAATTATCTTATGATACAACATGGTGGTTTAACAACTTTATATGGACACTGTGCTTCAATCAGTGTAAATGTAGGACAACGTGTTAACAGAGGAGATGTAATTGCAAAAGTTGGTTCAGCAGGTTGGTCAACAGGTTACCATTTACACTTTAGTGTAATTACAGGCTCTTCATATGTTGATCCAGGAAAGTATTTAGGTAAATAATAGGCTATAAACTATAAATTCACTTAAAGAAAATATCTTTAAGTGAATTTAAAATATTGTAATAATTGGGGACTGAAAAAAATAGATTGTATAAGAAAGATGAGGTTCTTATGAGAGAAAAAAGACAAAAAATTTATAGAGTGATAATGCTAATTTTAGTAGTTGCATTAATTACATTCATTGCAACAACAGTTTTAATGTATAATGGTTCAATCAAATATGTAGTATCTCCAAAAGGATTACCTAATAACAAAACTACAAGAAAATTAGACGTGTTACTTGCAACAATTACAGAGTTATTAGACGAAAAATATATAGGAGAAGTAAATGACGAAGAACTAATTGATGGAGCATTAAAAGGCTTAGTTGCAGCAGCAGGAGACACTTATACTACATACTTTACAAAAGCAGAACTTGAAGAGTTTAAAGCAGAGACACTTGGAAACTTTGTAGGAATAGGTGTATATTTAAGAGGAAATTTAGAAACTGGAAAGGTAGAAATTGTTGAACCAATAAAAGGGTCACCAGCAGAAGAAGCTGGGATAAAAGCAGGAGATCAGGTTTTAAAAGCTGACGGAAAAGAATATGTAGCAGATGATTTAGACGAACTTTCAAAGCATATAAAAGGTGAAGAAGGAACCAATGTTACATTAACTCTAAAAAGGGAAGAGGAAGAAATAGAAATAACCGTAACAAGAAGAAATGTACATATGAATTATGTATCAAGCGAAATGTTAGAAGATAATATAGGATATATATCAATCTCAACGTTTGACGAGGACTGCTCAAAGGATTTTAAAGAAGAATATAATACATTAGTAGAAAAAGGACTAAAATCGCTTATAATTGATTTAAGAAGCAATGGGGGAGGACTTGTTGACGAAGCATTAGAAATAGCAGATTTAATGTGTGATAAAAATGAAATAACCCTAATAACCATGGATAAAGATCAAAAAGAAGAAGTTACAAAATCTAAAACAGATAGTACAATAAAAGCACCAATAATTGTACTAACAAATGGTGCAACAGCTAGCGCATCAGAAATATTAGTTGCAGCACTTAAAGAAAATGAAAAAGCAGAGATAGTAGGAGATAAAACATTTGGAAAAGGAGTTATACAAGAGCTTATATACTTATCAAATGGTGGAGCATTAAAGGTAACATCTGCTGAATACTATACTCCTAGAAAAAATAAAATAAACAAGGTTGGAGTAGAACCTAATTATCAAGTATCATTCGACTATAAAAACTTAGAAGTTGATGAACAATTAAATAAAGCAATAGAAATAATAAAAGAAAAGATGAAATAGGCTTCAAAAGTGCAAATTCTAGTATACTTTACAAAAAAGAGTAAAAAAATTAAAAAAATTTCAAAATAAGTATTGACAATTATCAATAAATTTAGTATACTAGAATTCGCCGAAGGAAAATGGGCGCTTAGCTCAGCTGGGAGAGCATCTGCCTTAC
>JAAWCC010000038.1 GCA_022792975.1 Clostridia bacterium
ATGAGACCACTAGGATGGCTTAGCCCCAACGAGTTCCTAAAAAAATATAAAAGTCAAGGGCAATCGGTTGTGACAATATAGGGTACTCAAACCATATATTTTTCAAAAAAGTGTGACATATGATTGACTAACCTTCACAAAATTGACTCAATAGATAATTGAGTATCTTGATTAAATAGTAAAGATGTGATAGAATGAAAAAAGAAAAAATAAGTATAAAATATTTAAGGAGAAACTAAAAATGCAAAATTTTAACTATCATACACATACATATAGATGCCATCATTCAGATCAAGATTTTTCAGATGAGGAATATGTAGAGGACTTCATAAAATTAGGAGTCAAGAAATTTGCTTTTACAGACCACTGTCCAGAGAAGAATAGAATTGATAAAAGACAAGACATGAGAATGGATTATAGTCAAAAAGAGGAATATTTAAGGAGTATAAGTGCACTAAAAGAGAAATATAGGGGAAAAATAGAAATTGAAACTGGTTTTGAGACCGAATATTTACCAGGAGAAGAGGAAAATATTAGAGAACTTAAAAAGGATAGTGACAAAATAATTTTAGGACAACATTTTATATATGACGACAATAAAAATTTAAAAATATTTGGAGAAGACGATTTTTCAGATAAAGAATTGATTAGATATGCAGAGTATGTAGAGAAGGCTATGGAGCTTGGAATTCCAGATTTGATTGCACATCCAGACATATACTTATACAGAAGAGAAAAATTTGGAGAAATTGAGAAGAAAGTAGCTGAAATAATTTGTAGTGCAGCTAAACAATATGGTATTCCGCTAGAAATAAATTTAATGAGGATATATAAAGGAACATATTTTGAAAATAAGACAATAAATTATGACACAATAGAAAAACAGAAGGAAAAGCTAAAAACAGCAGATATTGCTTATCCTAATAGAGGCTTTTGGGAGGTTGCAGGTAAGTATAATGTTAAAGCAGTATATGGATTAGATGCACATTATAAAGGACAAATACAATTTTTTTATAAGTTAATGGAATTAGCTAAAGAATATTTAGGAGAAGAAATAATTAGTAAATTAGATTTTATCCAATAAGGAGTAATTTATGAACCAATATTTTGAAAGCTTAAGTAAAGAAATAAAGGAGTATTTTGGGATTTTATCCGAGGAATTTCCAGACTTTTTATATGAATACATAAACACAAAAGAAATGCAAAAGCAAAATGGAATAAGTGTGAGTTGTGGGACGATTTATTCTAAAATGTATAACGAAATGTGGTATTCAAGCTTAGACCATAGTATACGGTGTAGCATTGATAGTTTGGAATTTTACTAAGGATAAAAAGCAGACTTTAGCAGGCTTATTTCATGATATAGCAACACCAGCTTTTAAACACTGCATTGATTTTATGAATGGAGATTATGGAAAACAAGAATCTACTGAAGAATTAACTCAGCAGATTATTAGTGAATCAAAAGAAATAATGGCTTTATTAAATAGAGATAATATAAAAGTAGAAGAGGTCTCAGATTATCATATTTATCCAATTGCAGATAATGATACTCCACGGACTTTCTGCTGATCGCTTAGAATATACTCTTTCAAATGGTTTGGGTGCGACTAAGAAGCTATGGAGTTTAGATGAAATAAAGGAAATATATAAGGATATAGAAGTTCAAGAAAATGAAAAGGGGGCTTCTGAGATTGGCTTTAAAAGCTTAGAAAAAGCGGAGAAATTTGTACATGGAATGAGCGAACTTTCAGCAATGTATATATGCAGTAAAACTAAATTTTCCATGCAATTTTTAGCAGATGTTGTTAAAAAAATGTCTAATAGAAGCTTAATCACTATAAAAGATTTGTATGAGTTATCAGATAAAGAGGTTATAAAAAGGATCGAGAACTGCGAGTATGACAATATTTCAAAATGCTTTGAAATTTGGAAAAATGCAGAGAAGATAAATGAAAGTGAAGAAAAAATAGAGGATAAATATACAGTTTCTGTAAATCCTAAAATAAGATATATCATACCGCTTGTTAAACAAGAGAATAAATTTATTAGAATAAATCAATTGTCTGCAAGGGCAAGTGAAGATATCGAAAGAGTGTTAAATTATAAAACAAAAAAATATGCATATTTAGATTTTAAATTTTAAGGAGAAAAAGTTATGCTACTTACCACACTAGGATATATTGAAAAAGATGGAAAGTATTTGATGCTACATAGAACGAAAAAGAAAAATGATATGAATAAGGATAAATGGCTAGGCATAGGAGGAAAGTTTGAAGAAGGAGAAAGCCCAGAAGAATGCATGATAAGAGAGACAGAGGAGGAGACTGGATTAAGACTTAAATCTTGTAATTTAAGAGCTGTTATAACATTTGTATCAAATATATATGAAGCAGAGCATATGTATTTGTTTACATCAGATAACTTTGAGGGAGAGCTTATAGAATGTAATGAGGGAGAACTTAAATGGGTTGACAAAGAAGAAGTAATATCTTTGAATGCTTGGGAAGGTGATAAAATATTTTTGCAAAAGTTATTTAACGATGATAGCTTTTTTACTATGAAGGTTGAATATAATGGAGACAAAATGGTTAATTATAAAATAAATGAATATTAACAATTTATTCGTATAAAATTCACTTTATTAATATAAGATATTTTTAGATAGGAGAGTGTAGTTTTAAGTTGGAGACTAATGATAATAAAGGTAAGGATTATTACTCCATAGGAATAGACGAAATTTTAAAGGAGTTTAATACTACGAGAGAAGGACTTAGTGATAAAGAGGCAGAAAAAAGATTAAAAGAAAATGGATATAATGAGTTAAGAAATAAAAAGCCTAAAACAATTTTAGAACTAGTGTGGAAAGAAATAACTGACCCAATGATATTGATTTTACTTGGAGCAGTGCTTTTATCAGTTGTTTTACATGAATGGGTAGAGGCTTGGGTAATTCTTGTGATTGTATTTGTAAATACTATTATTAGTGTTGCTCAGGAAAAGAAGGCTGAAGCTTCAATTGAAGCATTAAAGAGTATGAGCTCACCACTTGCTAGAGTATATAGAGAAGGTGAGGAGAGCCACATATCTTCAAAGGAACTAGTAACTCGGAGATATTGTAATATTAGAAGCAGGTAGCATGGTGCCAGCAGATATAAGGTTGATAGAGTCTTCAAACTTAAAAGTGCAAGAAGCATCTTTAACAGGAGAATCTGTGCCAGTAGAAAAGGATGCAGACGAGATAGTAAAACGGTGGTAGTGCTTTAGGAGATAGAATAAATATGGCATATTCATCTTCACTTGTTACTTATGGTAGGGCAGAAGGAATAGTTGTTGCGACTGGAATGGATACAGAGGTTGGAGGCATAGCTGAGGCCTTAAATGACGAGGATGAGTTTGATACCCCAATAAAAAGAAAGTTAGCAGCAGTGGGAAAAACACTTAGCATAGCACGGAATAATAGTGTGTCTTGTTATATTTGGAATTGGAATGATGTATAAAAGACCTATTATACCACTTCTTATGACAGCAATAAGTTTGGCAATTTCAATAATACCAGAAGGACTGCCTGCAACTGCGACAATAGTCATGGCGCTTGGTGTAAAACGTATGGTAAAGGAAAATGCCTTGGTTAGAAAATTACCTGCTGTTGAAACTTTAGGTGGAAGCACAGTTATTTGTTCAGATAAAACAGGAACTTTAACACAAAATAAAATGGTCGTTAAAGAGCTTGCGATAGAAGAAGATATAGCAAGACAAAAAGGAATTTCGGTGGCTGATATAAAAGACAGAGAAAAGTATATGGAGATAGTTTATGCAGGTGCTTTATGTAATGATGCAGCATTAGATCCAGATCAAAAAGGAGAAATTCTGG
>JAAWCC010000039.1 GCA_022792975.1 Clostridia bacterium
GTTTCTTCTATATTCTTTTTTGATAGTGGAATGCTATAATTATATTCCACAGTTGCTCCTTCTACCGTTGTAGCATCAGAAACAAATCCAAGACCTGCTCTTAAGCAATATACATCCTTAAGATAATCTGGATCTGATTTGTCTGTAACTGTTACATTATTTTTACTTCTAGCTATTTTCCAAATATTTTTTGGATTTTCACTTGAACCATATAGTTGATGTTTATATGTAACATTTCCAATATTCCTTGATTTAGTTATTGTTAGTTTACCTAAACTTGCAGCATTTGCTGTATTTAATAAAGCAAATGCAATAAGTGTTAGTGTAAATACTAGGATTCCTACAATTAGTTTTCTTTTTCTCATTCTGACCACCTTTTATACTTTTCTTATATTATATTTTACATTTTTTTTAAATAAAGTCAATAGAAGATTTTGGTATTTTTTTTGACGCAAAAAAAACCTTCAAAATCCTTCTACGGAAAAGGATTTTGTATAATCGACATTATTTTATTACATTTATATTACAATTATACTACATTTTTATGACGAAATCAACTGATTATGTATATTTTACTTAAAAATATGGTTTTGCGTAAGAAATTTTCATTATTTTATATTTTAGTGAGTAGCTTTTTATTAATTCCTTCATATACTATTTATATATTAAAAAATCCTCTTGACAATTACACTAAATTTTGGTATTATATAAAAGTATTATGATGCTTTTAATATTTTGCAGGTATAGTTTAGTGGTAAAACATAACCTTGCCAAGGTTAAGTTACGGGTCCGATTCCCGTTACCTGCTCCATGATTGCGCACACCTATTGAATAAGAGATTATTCCAATTTGGTGTGCTTTTTTATATAGTAAAAAGAATATGTGCTTTTCACGGCACATATTCTCCATAGTTTCTCTTTAAAATGCTTCTATCTTTTTCGTCAATTTCCCCATCCTCATTTAAGTCATAAATTCCCTTTTGCTCATTGTTTTCTTCTGTCAGCTTTATTTTGTAATTATCATTTAATGCTACTAAGTCATCTATGTCAATTTCTCCGGTTTTAATCACATCTCCTGCAATTAGCCTATAATCTGGTATTTCTATTTCTTGGTCTAGATTTTCTATTTTGATGTCTATAACTTTTACTTCTAGATATCCAGGCTTTTTTATGTATAAATCATAAGTGCCTTCTTTTACAAACAGTTCATAGCTTCCAGCTTGTGTAGTTTCTGCCTGTGCTATAAGTTTTCCTTGTTTATCATATAGCTCTACATTTGCTAGATGTTTATTTTCGAAGTTCTCAGTTCTGATTTTTCCACTAATTACCGCTTCCTCCATATCATACTTTACGTATATTTTATAGTTTTCTTTTGTATATCCATCCTCTGCTATAACTTGTATATTAAATACGTTGTCACCTTTTCTTGATAGTATTAGGTCATTATCTAATGTGACTGTTGAGCTTTCATATTTAGGAATAGCTTTTACATCAAGAGCTAATAATTTACTTACTTCTTTTGGAACCTTTAAAGTATATACAAATTTGTTTTCATTAAACTCCTCCTCTAGTGTATATCCTTCAACTGTCAAATCGCTAAGTCTTGCATCGTCTGTTCTATTTTTTATTATTGTTATTTTATATTCCCTTGTACCTCCATCTTCTGCTGTAACTAATATTTTTCTTATAGACGTTCCATCTGGTATAATTTGCTCTTGTGCTCCTGTAACTGTTGCATAACGGTTTTCAGTGTTATATTCAAAGGATAATAATGTATCTGTATTTCCCACAATTAGTGTATAATTTTCTTCTTCATAAGCAAAGTTTGGTGATAAACTTCCTACACTAGGTATTAATTCTACCAAATGATTATTAGAAGATTTAGCTCTATTTACTGTTAGTATATATGTTTTCGTACTTTTATCTTCTGCTGTAACTATAATATTATATTTATTTTCTCCTGCTTCTACCATTACATATCCAGTACCTGAAACACTTGAAAATTCACTTTCTGCTTCTGCTAAAATTTGTAATCTTGAAGTTCCCTCTTTTACATCTATATTATATTCTTGTATGTCTTTATTAAAGCTTGGCATAAGCTCAAATAAATTTGAGCCATTTTTTACTTGTAGTTTAATTAGGTTTGCATTATTATTATATTTTCTAGTAATATTAATTACATATATTCTTTCAATTCCAATTGTTGATGTAACCTTTAATTTTACAACATTTTGTCCTTTTTCTAAGTTATATGTTCCTTTTCCCTCTAAGCTTGCACTTTTGTCTTCTGGTTCTGCATCTATATAAATACTATCTACTGTGTCTGGTAATTCTATTTCATAATTCATTGTTGTCTTTTCGAAGCTTGGTGATAGTATACCTGTTGAAGGCAATATATAGCTTAGGTAATTTGAGCTTTCCATTTTTCTATCTACATAAATATAATAATTTTCCGTTTTGCCTCCATCACTTGATACCACTTCAATTCTTATTTCATTCATCCCTACTTCAAAGTTTTCATTCCCTGTCACAGTATACGTTGCATTTGGGTCAAGTGTTTCTATATTTAATTCTAAGGAGGTTGTTTCATTGTTTACAATTACTGCATATTGTTTTGTATTACTTTCGAAATCTGGTGTTATTTTATATTTTCCTACTTCTAAGTTTTTAAGTAATGCACTAACTGCTGGCTTTCTTAAAATCGTTATTGTGTAATCTCTTATGGTTCCTTTTTCTGATTTTACTGTTAGTTTTATTTCATTTCTTCCTACCTCCAGACTTTTCTTCCCATTTCCTGTAACAATTGATGTGTCCGCTTCTGGATTGCCCCAAATAAATAGAGTATCTATTTCATATTCTACTTCTAGTAAATAGTTGGTAATTTCCTTCTTAAATTCTGGTTTAAGTATTCCATTAGATACAATTAGGCTTTTTAAATACGTATTGTCTGCTTCTTCTTTATTTATTATTATTGTATATGTCTTTATTGCTCCTGCTTCTGAAATGACTGTAATTCCGAACCTTGTTTTCTCCTTGGCTTAATGTTACCACTCCTGTTCCAAGTATTGTTGCACTTTCCTCTTCTGCCCTCGCCCCAATTCCTACTTTATTAACATCATATGGCACGTTAACTTTGTATACAGAAATTGCTTTATTAAATTCTGGTTCTATATTATAACCTTCTACCCACAAATCTGCCAAATTATTATTGTATGATACTGTTTTCGTAACTATTAAATTATAGTCGCAAGTTGTAATTCCATCTGGCGCTGTAACTCTGATAATTACGTTGTTTACGCCATTGCTTAAGCTAGTATTTCCCATAATCTCATATGTTGCATTTGAATCAAATGTAGTTGCAGCAATTTCTAGACTTGATTTGTTTGTTTCTACATAGTATGTTTTTATGTCCATATCAAAATTAGGTGTTATTGCATGTTCTTTTACGTTTAAAGTACTTAATCTTGCTTCATTTGATTTTTCTCTTGTTACTTTTATTTGATAGGCTCTTTCAATATTGTCTGTTGATATAACCTTTACTACTATTATATTTAGTCCGAACCTCTAAGTTATGCTCTCCTGTTCCCGTAATAGTCGCTGCTACATCTTCTGGAATTCCTGTTACTTCTATATCATTTACCAAATATGGCACTGTTACTTCATATACTTGTTTTTCTTTGTCAAATTCTGGTGTAAGTATACCTTTATTAACTGCTAGACTATATAAATAGTTACTTCCTGTATTTAACCCTTGTACAAATGTTACTATTTTATAATCTCTCATAGTTACTCCATCTGATGCAGTAACTCTTATAATTACGTCATTTTGTCCTAATTTAAAATCTTGGTTTCCAATTACCTCGAAGCTTGCACCTTCGTCCTCTGTCTCAATTTCCATTGTAATATTTGATACATTGTATAATACTTTTGTATAATAAGTATCTTCTTCTGGCGTAAGCTCTGGTGAATAGTCACTTTCTTTTATGAATAAGCTTTTTAAATTTGCATTACTTGATTTGCTTCTTGTAACTATAACTGTGTAATCTTTTATACTTCCATCCTCTGCTGTGACAGTAAGTGTAAAAGTATTTTCCCCAACTATTAGTTGCTTTTTACCATTTCCTTTTACATTGCTAGTCTCTGACTCTGGAATACCTGTTATTATTATTTCTTTTGCTTCATTTGGTGCTTGGATTCTATAAGTAGTGTCGTTTACCTTGTTTACTTCTGCTCCTTTGTTGTTATCAATTCTTAGTAAATTTGTGTTATTATTTTGTTTTCTAAATACTGTTATATTGTAGTTTCTTATATCAGCATTTTCTGCCATTACTGAAACTGTTATCAGATTTTCTCCAATATCTAGGGCATATTCTCCTGTTCCTATTATTTTGCTTGATAAGTCATCATTAGTTGCAAATACTTTAATTCTTGCAAGCTCATTTTCTACTTCTATTCTATATTCTAGTACCTCTTTATTAAATTCTGGTGATAACTCACCTTTGTCTGTCCACAAATTTAGCAAATAATTATTGTCTGAGGCTATACGATTTACAATAATTATATAATCTCTTGATGTACCATTTTCTGCTGTCACTCTAATTGTTACTATATTTTCTCCTGCTTTAAAGCTTCTATTATCTAATACTATAACTTTTGCAGTACTATCCTCTACTTCATATGCAAGCTTTAATGAGTTTACATCTTTTCCCACTTCTATATGATAGCTTTGGGTATTTTTATCAAATTCTTCTGTAAATGCTCCTTCTTCTGCTGTTAAAGACTTCAAATAATTGTTATTTGACTTTTCTCTTTCTATCATTATTGTATAGCCATCTTGTGAACCATCTTCTGCTGTTGTTGTTATTGAAAATATATTTACTCCTGTCTGCAGGTTTTTTATTCCATCTCCTATAATTGTTGTTGTGCTTACTTCTGGTATAGCTACTATATTTACTTTGTCTACATTGTTTGGCACAACAACTTTATATGTGTCTAATATTTTGTTAAACGTTGGTGTCATCATTAATAAATTTGTATCATTATATACTTTAAGGTCAGACAAGAATGTATTTCCACTCATCATTCTATAAGCATGAATAATGTAAATTAGACTTTCTCCATTTTCTGCTGTTACAGTGATTTTTACATCATTTAGCCCAACTACTAAGTTTGTATTACCTGTAATTACTGGTGTTAATGTCTTTACTTCTGGAATCGCTTCTATTTCTAAATGATCAATTTCATTTGGTACTATTAAGTAATATTCCAATATTTCTGGGTCAAAATCTATATCTTTTTCTACATTTGTTACACTTAAAGACTCTAATGCTGCATTTCCAGATAAGTCTCTTTCAATATGATAAATATATTTTTCAGTTTGAAGCTTATCTTCTGATGTAACTTCTATTTCTATTGTGTTTTCTCCTATTTCTAAAGTATGCTCTCCATCTCCTGTTACTGTTTGATATTTGTGTCCTTTTTCCACATTAAATATCAGTTTTTTCAGTTTATTTGGAACAATCATACTATATTCATGTATATTTGGGTCAAAACTTTCTGGGATTAATATACCATATTTTTCTGGATTAATATTTATAATTGAGTCTATTAACCCATCAATTGTTATATTGACTGGCTTTGCATTTGATGATGCTTTTCTTTTTATTGTTATTTCATAAATTTTTATATCGCCATTTTGTGCTGTTACTTTTAATTCTATTTTATTTTCCCCAGCTGGAGCGTCAAATGTTCCGTTTCCTTCTACTGTTGCTGTTTTATCGTCTGCAATTCCTGTAATTGTTATCTCTGTATCTTCTGGATTTAATTCTACAATATATTTATCTGTTTCGTAATCTACTGCTGGTGATATTGCTCCTGAGCTAAGCTCTATATCTTTTAATAGGTTATTTTGTGATGGATCTTCTAATAAAGTAATTCTTGCATATCCATTTCCAGTTTTCCCATTTACATAGCTTCCCCAAGGGTCCTCCATTTTTGTATATGCGCCTTTTCCGAGTTGTCCATTCATAGCCGTCTCCATCTATCATAGAAGTGTCATAAAAGCTGATTCCTGAATAGTGTATGCTTCCTGTATCAGAGGCTCCATTTTCTTTTATAGCTATACATCCATCATGACCTGATATGAAGGATGAACCTCCTCCTCCTCCTGAGTGCCAGATAGAGCCACCACCACCATAGTAGCCTCCTCCTCCTGAGCCTCCTGTGTGTCCATCTGAATGTTTTCCATTTGTTCCACCATATCCAAATCCGCCCTTTTCTTTTGAGCCATTTCCTCCTGAGGTTTGAGTCCCTCCATATCCTCTATATGGTACTATTGGATGTGCATTTCCAGTGTATCCGAATTAATCCTCCGCCCTGAGCCGTCCTTTGTCTCCATGTCCTCCTCCTGCTCCTGCGACCATTATTCTAGATCTTAATCCGGTTTTCAGTATTCCATGCACCGAGAGATAAGCCTAATATCTGTTGCTCCGCCACCGCCTGCACCGAAAGATGTGGCTCCTCCACCATTCCATCCGCCATTTGCATTTTGTCCTCCTACATAAATGTAGAAAGTATCGCCTTCATTTAGCTTTATTGTTCCTGAGGTATATCCACCTTTTCCTGCGTTTGCGCCTCCTATTCCCTGTGCTCCCCAACATTCAAATTTGTAATATCCAACTGCTGGTGCAATAAAAGTTTGATAGTCTCCTGTATAGTCATAGTCATATGCTATCTCACCTAAGCTTTCGCCTTTTATTATTGTTATTTTATATACTGTATCCTCTAGTCCTTCTTTTGAAACAGTTATAGTTACTAGGTTCCTTCCTTCTTTTATGTATCCTGCTCCCTTTATTGTTACCTTGCAGTCTTTGCTATAAGGTACCGCTTGGAATTTTAAGCTTATAACTCCTGTTGTTACTTCATATTCATATTCGTATTTTTCACTTTGGAATATTTTTCCAAAGTCATTTTTTTCAATATCACATGATTTTAGTTTTGTTGTGTCTTGTTTTTTTATTGTCACTGTATACTTTGTTTTAGTTAATTTATCTTCTGATGTTACCTCTATTATAATCATTTTTGATATGTAGGCAATATCATATGTATCATTTCCCTTTATCTCTTGGTCTGGCCTTGCTTTTATTCCTTCTATAAATGCTAAATCTTCCGCATTGTAAGGTAGCTCTATATTGTAGTTTAATTTTTCAGGTGCAAAGCCTTCTATTTCTTTTCCATCTATTGTAATACTCTCTAAATATTGATAGCTTGATGCTGGTCTTAAAAATATTACTGTATATTCATATTCTGTTCCATCACTTCCTGTAACTAATATTTTATGTTCATATTTCCCTGAATGTATAATTGTATCTCCTGTACATCCTTCTTTTACAATTGCATTTTCATCTGCTATTTCTAAGGAAATATCTACATTTATATCTTCTGAAGCTAATTCTACATAGTAAGTTTTATTATCTGGAGAGAATGCCTTATCTAGGCTTCCTTTGCTTAATTTTATATCAGAAATAGGGAAAACAACCTTGTCTGCTGATAGTAAAGTTATTCTTGCATGTCCGTTCCCTGGATTTCCATATCCTTTTTGATATTTTTCACCTCTAGTTACTGATGGCATTTCTAATAATCCTTGTGAACTTGTTAGCCACTGATAGCCACCACCATCTATCATTAAAGTGCTCTCAAAGGATTTTCCGAGAATAATGCACGCTTTGTCCTGTGTGAATTCCCTCCTCTGTTATGGCATTACATCCATTGTGTCCAGATATAAAGGATGAACCTCCTCCTCCTTGTGAGTGCCATGAGGTTCCTCCTCCGCCATAGTAGCCTCCTCCGGCCACCTCCACCAATATGTCCGTCAGTATATCTTCCGTTGTGCACCGCCATATCCAAAGCCACCTCTTTGATAATACCCTGTTCCTCCTGAAGTTTGCGTTGCACCTGATGTACTATAAGAGCCACAGCTTGGGTGATAACTTCCAGCATATCCATTTAAGCCACCGTCCTGCTCCACTATATGTTTGAGGATTATATCCATAATGTCCACCACCACCTGCTGCTACCATTATTCTTGAACGTAAGGAGGTCGTGTTATTCCAAATTCCGTGGTACTAATCTAATATCAGTTGCTCCTCCTCCTCTGTTACTAGTGTAAGTTACTCCACCTCCATTATATCCACCATTTGCTCCACTTTTTCCTACATATACATAAAGCTTTTCACCTTTTTTTAAATGTATTTCACCACCTGTATATGCACCAAAACTAGTCTTATTATTTCCTACTTCTCCTTGTGCTCCCCATAGCTCTATTTTATATTTTCCATTAAATCCTGCGATAAATTCTTCATAATTTCCAGTTGCTTCATAGTCCTCTACAATTTCATCTTTTGCTGTAACATTTATTGTATATTTTTTGTCTTCCGCTATATTAGGATTTGATACTGTTATTTCAATTTTGCTCTGCCCTGATGGTATATTTTCATTTCCTGTAATAGTAATATTTGAAGAGCTGTCATATGTGCTTATTGATAAATCGAGTTCTTTTATACTTGACATTATTTCTATATTATAGTCTTCTATTTCTGGGCTAAATTCTGGATTCAGTCTAATTCCTGCTATTTCTAGTGCTTTTATTAAGTTTGAATTTTCTTTTACTATTTGTACATGATATGTTTTTGTGTTTTTATCTTCTGATGTTACTTTTATGTTTGTTTCATACATATTATTTTTTAGTAAGAAGGTTCCTAGTCCTTCTATTTTTTGTGATGGTCTAACATAATCGGCTGAAATCTCTACTATATCCTGCTCATCATATGGTAATATTATTTTATAATCATATTTCCCATCTATAAATTTGTAATATTTTTCATTTACTGTAATTCCTTCTATATAATTTGCTGGATTTGCTTCTCTTTCAAAATTGATTGTGTATTGTGTTCTTGTTCCATCTGGAGCAAATACATTAATTCTGTGGCTTGATTTTCCTGC
The DNA here is from genome assembly GCA_022792975.1 of Clostridia bacterium. The sequence continues at coordinate 9,000 of JAAWCC010000039.1, forward strand.
TGGGACTGCGAGATTAGTGTATTCATTTTTATCTATCCAGCTTAATGGATTGCTCGTTTCTAGAATAAAGTTTATATTGTATTCATTTTCTTTTAGTTTTATTGTATATTCATGATGCTCTGGTGAAAATTCCTCTAACATCATTCCTTTATCTGGTTTTAGCAATTTTAATGTAGAATCTGCATTTTGTTTAGATATATATGTAATTTTTGCAAAACCATCTGTGCTATTTCCAGTCATTATACTATTTCCGGTCATGTGTTGGCATACCTTCATTTCCTGCTGACATTTGTGCATTTATAAAAGATACTCCTGAATAATGTAGGCTGTTTTCTGATGGAGCTATCTCAGCTTCAGTTGATGCTATATCTATTGCTCTACATCCTGTATATCCTGATATATATGAGGAGCCTCCAGCACCTGAGCCTACAACAGATGGATTATAGTGTCCTCCGGCCTCCACCAAAGTAACCACTTCCGACCTCCGCCACCATGTGCTCCACGTCCTGATCCTCCTAAGCCAAATTCTCCTTTAATTGAGCCTCCTCCTGAGGTTCCTTTCCCTGCTATTCCTCCAGAAATTTGTGTTCCTCCTGTTGCTACTGTATATCCACTTCCTGTACCTCCTTTTGAACCATTTCCTCCTGTTAAGGCTCCTCCGAGCTCCTCCATTACAGTTATATCCGTCTGCAACTGAGCCTCCTCCTCCGGCCAGCAACCATTATTCTAGATTTTAAGCTTTCAAAACAATTCCAATCTCCTGCTTCTAGCCTTATATCTGTTGCTCCACCACCAGCTCTGGCATAATACATTGTTCCTGCCTGTCCTCCGCCATTAAAGGTTGCTTTTTGTAGATTTCCTCCTGATTGCCCTACATATACATAGAGTTTTTGTCCTTTTTCTAAGTATATATTTCCTGTTGTATAGGCACCATTTCCTCCGAACAGCAGAATAACTTCCTCCTTTTGCTCCCCAGCATTCAATTTGATAATATCCTGCATATGGTGCAATGAATTCTTGCTTATCTCCTGTGTAATTAAATTCATATATGTTTTCTTGTTTTACTGCTTCTTTATATTTTATTGTGATGGTATATGATGTAGTGCTTTTACCATCACTTGATGTTACCTTGATTTCTATTCTTTGTGAATTTCCTGTGAGATTTATTGCTCCAATTCCAGTTACTTTTTCACCTTCATCTTGTTTTTTGACAGAAATTAAAATTTGGCTTAATTTGCTATTCAACATGATTTCATAGTTTAATTTATTTGGCTCAAAATCTTGTATTTCACTTTCACCTATGTATATTTTGTTTAATAGACTTGTCTTAGTAGTATCCTCTGTTTTTTCTGGTCTTTTTGTAGGAGTTAAGATTTCTGCCTCAAAGAAATTATTTATAATTCCACTAGCAATAATTTCTCTTGTGTTTGGATTTATGCATAACAAAATAAACGCACTTATGATTAGTGCTAAGATACTTAATAAAACTATTGCTTTTTTATTTCTTTTGTGCCTGTCCATCATTTGTTATTTATCTCCTTATTTTGCTATATATAATCATATTAGCTTTATTAAATATAAAAGTCAATATTGAAATATTTACCTTATTAAAATGTTGTTTCCTCACTTTACGGATGTGGATTTTCAAGATTTCATATTGTTTTTTTACGTTTTTTTTAAGTTTTTATGACATTTTTTACATTTTATAGAGTTTTCTTAGGGAAATCATGGATATAACTTTATCTTTTTATTTTTATAAAACTGTTCTAAAAATTTACTTTTCTAATATACTTTATTATACTTAAAATTA
>JAAWCC010000040.1 GCA_022792975.1 Clostridia bacterium
CTATATTTATTTTTAAATATAGCCCCCATATAATACCTGTTATATATCCAACCGTCATAAATATGATTGGTCTCATAAACATTTCCTTTCTAGTCAATTATTCTTTTTGCTACAACAAAATAGTAGCCATCACCTGACACGTTTGATATAATAACTCCTTTTCTAGAGTTCGCTGCATGGATAAATTTTCCTCCACCAACATATATACCTACGTGTCCTATTTTTTTACTTCCGCTGGAGTTTGAAAAACATATTATATCTCCTGCCTTCATATCAGATTTTGCAACTGTTTTTCCGTTTCCGCTTTGTCCACTTGAAGTACGTGAAAGTGATATCCCAAAGTGTTTATATATATATGTTGTAAATCCTGAACAGTCAAAGCCTTTTGCTGGTGTACTTCCTCCTGATACATATTTATATCCGAGATAATTTTTAGCAAAAGCTACAATATCTTCTCCTGTAACATTTTCCAATGTTACTACTTCTGTATCCTTTGTTGGAGTATTATTATCCCCAGTTTTTGTTGCTTCTTTATTAGTTACTCTACTTACTCCACCTCTTGATGTTGTTTCTATGGCTTTATCTGAAATATAATCTGTTGCAACATATCCTCTTACACCATTATATTCAACCTCTGCCCAGTCTTCTCCGCTTTCTATTATTATAATTTTGTCATTTCTTGAAAGTGTCTTTAATATTTCTCCAGAAGAATTTGGTACTTTTCTGAAATTTACTGTTCCACCTGAAATATATCCTATTTTTTGTGATGAATTGTTATTATTATTCTCAGGCTCATTAATGTTGTTTTCTACTTGTTTTCTCTGTATATTTTCTGTTCTAACCCATCCAATTTTTGTGCCTTGTTTTATATAAGACCAGCCATTAACCTCACTTACGATTTCAACTTGCTTTTCTTCTGTAATCGTATTTATTACTAATGCATTTATTACTGGTGTTATATATAATTTTTCTCCATTTTTTAGTACTAATATTGTTTCTGTTTGATTATTGCCACTTTGATTATTACTATTTTCTTGATTATTTATATTAGTATCTGTATTTTCATTTGTTTGCCTATCTTCATCCTTATTAAGATTATTATTTACTTGGTTTGTATTTGATGCAAGTACATTTATATATTTTGCTGCTACATAACCTACATATTCTCCGGATTTTACTTTATACCATCCGTATTCTTCTTCCCCTAATATTTCTACCTTATCATTTACTGATAAAAGCGCAATAGTTGAAGAATCTGTTGAAGCCTCTTTTCTTAGTCTTAAAGTATCTGCTGTAACGACTCCTGTTGACGCAAAACTGCATATTGCTGTTGCAAATAATGTTATAGCTGTCAATAAGGATATTACTATACTTTTTTTCATAAATCATCTCCTATTTTTCATCACACAAACTTTATTATACACTATTTTTACAAATTTGTCAAATTTTTGGCTAAAATCGGTTCTTTCTAGGAAACTCTTTATTCTATAATCCTATTTATTATATCTTCACATTTGTGAAAAACTTGATATCTGTCAATACCTTCTAATTGCCTATCTTCCATCAATAGTTTACCATTTATAATTGTGTGAGAAACATTGCTCCCTTTAGCATTATATACAATATCTGCAAAAATGTTCCCTTTTGGATTTGTTATCTCTGTATTTAAATCTAATAAAATTATATCTGCTTTTTTCCCCTCCTCTATACTTCCTATCTGTTCTTCGAGTCCTAAAGCTTTTGCACCATTTATTGTTGCCATTTTTAGAACCTCGTAACTATCCATGTTTTTAACATCTTCAAATATTCCTTTTTGAAGAAGTGCAGTAAATTTCATTGTATCAAACATATCAAGATTCGAGCCACTTCCTTGTCCATCTGTTCCGAGTGCAATGTTTATACCTTCATCTAGCATTTTCTGTGCCTTAGCTACTCCACAGCCAAGTCTTAAATTACTTATAGGACAATGTACTACATGCATTCTCATTTTGCCTAAAGCCCTTATCTCACTCTCTGTCAATTTTACTGCATGTGCAAGTATAGTATGAGTATTTGAAAAATAGTCTTCTAATACCTCTACTGGACTATCAACTCCATAATTCCTTCTTATATCTTCCACTTCTTTTTGATTTTCACAATAATGCATATGTATTGGAAGTTCATTCTCTTTTGCAAAACTCACCATTCTCTCTATTGTTTCTTTTCCAGTAGTATAAAGTCCATGTATTCCCACATTTAGAGTTACTAAATCATATTTATCTCTATATCTTCTGACTAGTCTCTCTAATTCCTCCATTCTTTCTTCTTGCATATTTGCCACATCGTTAACTGTTCTTGTGACTTGTAGCCTTACTCCTGTACTTAGAGCAGCCCTTATTGTATCCTCAGCCATAAAATACTGGTCATTCGCAGTTGTACATCCTGTTGATATCATTTCAATTGCAGACATCATTGACGCAAAATATATATCTTCTGATGTTAATTTGTCCTCCATTGGCCATATTTTTTTGGTCAACCAATCCTGCAAAGTGTATCCGTCTAATGTTTCTCTAAAAATACTCATGCTCAAATGTGCATGCGCATTTATAAGTCCTGGCATGCATACTTTATCTTTTGCATCTATTATATATGTACCTGGTCTAGGAGTTACGTCCTCTCCAATTTCTGTTATTTTATCATTTTGTATATATATATCTACATTCTCCTCATATCTTGGTCTATCTTCTGACATTGATATTAAATTACAATTTCTAATTAATATATCCATAATTTTGCTCCTTATATAGAAGTACTTTGAACATAATTATATCCTATATTAGCCTTCCTTGTCAACGAATTAAATTTAATAGCATATATAATATTAAATTGCTACTTTCAAAAACATGTAAAGGTGTTGTGCCTTCAAATATAACATTAGTTCTACATAATTAACTACTTAATATATAAAAATAGAGCCTCTTTAAAGGCTCTTGTTCTGTCTATTAAATTAAACTAATTCAACAACTGCTCCTGCTTCTGTGAATTTTGCTTTTAAATCTTCTGCTTCTTCTTTAGCAACGTTTTCTTTAACTGTCTTTGGAGCTCCATCAACTAATTCTTTAGCTTCTTTTAATCCTAATCCTGTTGCATCTCTAACAACCTTGATTACTTGGATTTTGTTTGATCCTGCATCATTTAATACTACATTGAATGAAGATTTTTCTTCAGCAGCGGCAGCTCCTGCTGCTCCTCCTGCTGCTGGTGCAGCTGCTGCAACTGCAGATACTCCATATTTTTCTTCAATTCCTTTAACTAATTCTGATAATTCAACAACTGTTAAACTATCGATTGTTTCTAATAACTCTTCTATTTTAGCCATTTTTTATTTCCTCCTTTTAATTAAGCTTCTGCTATTGACTTAGCAATTACAGATAACTTATACAAAATGCTTTAACATTTTGCTTCCTTTCTTTGATTTTACGCATTAGCGCTTTCTTTTTGAATTCTAACTTGATCGATTGCAACTGCAAATTTTGAAATAGTTCCAAGTAATCCTCCAGCAAGCATTCCAATAAGTGTTTCTCTTGATGGAAGTTTTGCAAGTGTAATTATTTCTTCAGCAGTCATAACCTTTCCTTCTACGACACCACCTTTAATTTTATAAAAGTCGTGCTCTTTTGTATATTCGTAAATTGCTTTTGCAGGTTCTAAATAATCGTCTTTTCCTATTATTACAGCCGTTGGTCCTTCTACTGCTGTCTCTAAACCTTGAAGTTCACATTTTTCAAGTGCTCTTCTTGAAATATTGTTTTTGATTATTGAATATTCTGTATTTGATTTTCTCAAAGCTGCTCTTAATTTTGTTACATCTTCAACATTTATACCTCTATAATCTGCAAATAATATTAATTTTGCGTCTTTCATTTTATCCGCTAGTTTATTTACTTCTTCTTCTTTTTGTTTGATTATAGCTTGATTTGCCATTTTTTCACCTCCTGTTTTTATGCCAATGGGACTAAAGCTTTGACATTTGCTAATTCTTATTTAATTTATTTGTAAGACTGTGTCAAAATGCCCCGTCCCCTTTGACATAGTCTGAAAAAATAAGTCTTAAGTTATTTTCTTAGAACTTCCTTATGAGGAAAATAACTTAAGACTTTTGAAATCTTGTTTTTTCCTCGGTAGGACTTACTTTTTGCCTACTGTCTTAGGATAATCTATTTAACTTAGAATTTTTTTACTTATTTTTGGTCTATGAATAATCCAGGTCCCATTGTTGTTGTAATACTTACGCTTCTGATATATTGACCTTTTGCAGCTACTGGCTTTGCTTTTATTATTGCATCCATAACTGTTGTATAGTTTTCAAGTAATTTCTCAGCTCCGAATGATACTTTTCCGAAGCCTAAGTGAATTATGTTAGTTTTGTCTAATCTATATTCAACTTTACCTGATTTTATGTCTGCAATTGCTTTTGTTACATCCATTGTAACTGTTCCTGATTTAGGGTTTGGCATTAATCCTTTTGGTCCTAAAACTTTTCCTAGTCTTCCTACTACTCCCATCATGTCAGGTGTTGCAACGATAACGTCATATTCAAACCAATTTTCTTTTTCAATTTTTGGTATTAATTCTTCTGCTCCAACAAAATCTGCTCCTGCTGCTTTTGCTTCATCAGCTTTTGGTCCTTTGGCAAATACTAATACTCTTAGTGTTTTACCTGTACCGTTTGGAAGTACTACTGTACCTCTAACTTGTTGATCTGCGTGTTTTGAATCAACACCTAATTTTACATGAAGCTCAACTGTTTCGTCAAACTTTGTTTTTGGAAACTTTTCAATTATTTCTAAAGCTTCTTTTGCTTCATATAATTTTCCGTTTTCAATAAGCTTTGCTGCCTCTTGATATCTTTTTCCTCTTTTCATTTTTACCTCCTTTGGTTATAACGAAGTTTTATTACTTCTCCCAAATATAATTAATTTAATGCATAGGAGCTTATTCAACAACTACTCCCATTGAGCGAGCTGTACCTCTAACCATACTCATTGCTGTTTCAAGTGATGCTGCATTTAAGTCTTCTAATTTTTGTTCAGCAATTTGTTTTACTTGGTCTTCAGTAATTTTTGCAACTTTATCTTTATTTGGCTTACCAGAACCCTTTTCGATTTTGATAGCCTTTTTAATTAATACAGCTACTGGTGGAACCTTTGTTATAAATTCAAAAGATTTATCAGCATATACTGTAATAACTACTGGAATTATCATACCTGGTTGGTTAGCTGTCCTATCATTGAATTCTTTAACAAATTGCATAATGTTAACTCCACTTGAGCCAAGTGCAGGTCCTACTGGTGGAGCTGGTGTTGCTTTTCCAGCTTCTATCTGCAACTTAATTACTGTTGCTACTTCTTTTTGTGCCATTTTGTATTGCACCTACCTTTCTTTTTGATTTTCTATTTATTTAGATTTTTTGAACTTGTGAGAACTCTAGTTCTGCTGGAGTTTCTCTTCCAAACATTGAAACTAGTACTTTTACTTTACCTTTTTCTTTGTTTATTTCTTGTACTACACCAATGAAGCCTTCCAATGGTCCATTTACAACCTTTACAGATTCATTTACTTCATAATCTATTTTTATAGGCATTTCTTCAAATCCCATATTTCTTATTTCTTCCTCTGTAAGTGGTATTGGATTAGTTCCTGAGCCGACAAAGCCTGTAACTCCTCTTGTATTTCTAACTATATACCAAGTCTCGTCAGTAACTATCATTTTAATTAAAACATATCCAGGGAATACTTTTTTTAGGTTTGCTTTTCTCTTTCCGTCTTTTATTTCTATTTGTTCCTCCATTGGAACTATAATATCAAAGAAGAACTCCTCAAGCTCCCTATTTTTAACCATTTTCTCTAGGTCTGTTTTTACTTTATTTTCATATCCTGAATAAGTATGTATAACATACCATCTTGCGACAGAATCCTCTTTTTGATGAGCCACGGTTTTTAAACCTCCTTATATGCTAATTATTATTTTCTACATTTGTCTGATCATCTGGTGTATCAGCATTATTTTCCTCTGCGGTTGGTGTTCCTTCACTGTTGTCTTCTCCACCTTCATTTTCTGCATTTTCTTCTGGTGTAGGTGTTGGTGTGCTTCAGGATTTTCACCCTCCTCAGATACAACTGAATTTTGCACAGTAGTTTTAAGTTTGTTTATTCCGTAGGTATTTAAAGCTTCAAAAGCTAAATCTAATACAAATACTATGGCAGTTACAAGTAATACAATTGCTATTACTATAATCGTATTATTTACAACTTGACTTCTTGTTGGCCAAATAACTTTTTTTAATTCTGCTTTAAAGTCTTTCCAAAAATGTTTTTGTTTTTTGTTTGTATTTGTTTTTTCAGTTTTTTCTGTTTTTCCCATTTTTATTATAGCACCTCCATTAAATAAAAGTTATTTTGTTTCTTTGTGTGTTGTACGTTTCTTACAATATTTACAATATTTTACTATTTCTAGCCTGTCTGTGTTATTTCTTTTGTTTTTAGATGTCATATAGTTTCTTCTTTTACATTCTGTACATTCCAAAGTAATGTTTTCTCTTGGTCCTTTTGCTGCCATTAAAATACACCTCCGTAATTCTTTTTCTAAGTTTTATTTGTCATTCATTTTTTATAAGGTTTGCAATTTTGCCTTTGCTAAATTGCATAAGTCATCCATAGCTTACTTTGTTTTGAACGGCTGACTTAACGATGTGAACACGTATAACCTCAATACGTGTTCACATATTTTATCATATTTTTTTTCGTTTGTCAAGCATTTCTGTTACTAATGTTCCTAAGTTTTATTGCAGACTTCTAATTATCTACCTTGACGATTCAACTACTGGTTTTCCTTCTGATGCATTCTTTGTAAGAACCGTTGCGCCTTCTGCTGTTTTATCTGGTGCCTTTGCTTTAGGTGTAGGTATTGCTTTTCCGTTATTTATTTTTTCTCTTAATCCTCTTGTTCTACTAACTTGTCTTTTTTCTGCC
>JAAWCC010000041.1 GCA_022792975.1 Clostridia bacterium
AACTCTTCTGGTAAATCATAATCAAAATCTGTAACCTTCATCTATTTCCCCCTACATAGTTCATATACTCTATTTATAATACTTCTTATCAAATCATATCTTTTGAATACCTCTTCTGGCACACTTCTTTCAATATATTCTTTATCATTATTTAAAAAAGCATTTCTTATTTTAGTAGAAGATACATCTTCAAACATTTCGCTTCTTTTATAAGTCTTTATGTTTATCCTTTTTCTAATTTTATCATCTTGAAACCAAGCTTCTATTATTTCAGGCTCGTCTGAAAAATACATTGTAAAATCTTTTTTAAGAGCTATTGATACTACATTATAATATAAATATCTTCCCCACTCTAAATTAGCTTGTGTATCCTCCTCTGTTGTCCAATCAGGTAATTCTCTATATGTAATATTACTTATTTTATCTTTATATCTATTTTCTATTACCTCTTCAAAAATTTCTTTTCTTAAATCAATTCCAATTGGATTTCGAATTATATTATTTTTATTAGAGCTTCCAATTAAAATTATAACCTTATCATTTTCAGATAAGGCTTTATCTATCATACCTAAATGCCCAACATGCAATGGCTGCATTCTTGATAAAAAAACTCCAACTCTATTTTCCATCTTTAACCTCTTTTTAAATAATTCGTGTAACATCATTCCACATAACAAAAATCGAAAGACCCATTATAAATATAAATCCAAGCATTTGTAATCTAAGTGATGTCTCCTCCTTAAGTGGTTTTCTCTTTATGGCTTCAATTATATATATAAGTAGCTTTCCTCCATCTAATGGTGGAATTGGTAAAAGATTTGTAATTCCAAGTGATAATGATATTACAGAAAGTAAATATATAAAATCAGCTAAACCTGAAGTCTGTGATACAATACTTGCAATTCCAACTGGTCCAGCTAAGTCATCCATTGCCATGCCACCTGAAATCATAACTTTTATACTTTCAAATAATGCTCCGATAAACCTCCCTGTTGCTTCAAATGCAACCTGTATATCATATTTCACTGATACTAATATAAAATATATTAAAAGTCCAAAGAATATATTTATAATTGGTCCAGCAATAACTATTGCAAGCTTTTTCCAAAAGCTTGCTTTACTAAAGGAGCCCTCTACCTCTGATGGAGTTTCTTCTCCCTCCATACTAACATATCCACCAAGAGGAAGCAATCGAACTGAATATTTTGTTCCTCTTATTTGTTTAGATAAAAGGCTTTTTCCAAATCCCACTGAAAATTCATTCACCTTTATTTTACAAAGTTTAGCAATAATGAAATGTCCACCTTCATGGATTATTACTAAAACGGCTAGCATTAATATTGTTTTAATTATAGCAAGTAATATTTCCAAATTATTCATCCTTTCTAAAAAGCAAAACTAATATTTTCTATAAATTCATAAGTAGCAAATATGCAAATGGAGCTATAAATAATAAACTGTCTATTCTATCTAACAATCCACCGATGCCCTGGAATTAAATTACTAAAATCTTTTATATTATTATACCTTTTTATGCTAGAAGCTGCAAAATCCCCTACTTGACCTACTGCACTTAGCACTAATGATACTATTATAATATATATATATGATATATTCATATAAAAATACATATTCCCTACAATTGTAAAGATTATTGATGCAAGCATTGCACCAATAGCACCTATAATACAACCTTCTATTGATTTATTTGGGCTTATTTTACTAAACTTATGTTTTCTCTCTCCAAAAATTTTTCCTGCCAAATATGCAAATATATCTGTTGCCCATCCACATATAAGTACATACCAGATAACAAATTGTCCATTTTTGGAGCCTCTAAGTATTGTCATAAACATTAACAGTACTGGTATATAAATTATTCCTAGCATAGTAACTGCACCGGTCTTTTACATTTACCTTCATTCCAGAATTAAGAATATGAAAAAATATTACAAAAAACGCACATACAATTAATGCAAACATTCTATTTATCATATCTTGGTCAACAGCTATAAGAGAAGATTGAAGATGTAAAAATCTTAGTATTGCTAGACTTGCAGCCACAAAATAGCCTATCCATTTTATAGGTTTAGCCTTCTTCCCTTTTTCAAATGCATCAAAATATTCTTTTATACTTATTATTGCAATCACGGCAAAAAATATATCTATAATAATATTATTGCCAAAAAACAATATTGCTATAACTAATGGTAACCCTAAAACTGAGGTTAAGACTCTTTTTACATCCATAGAATTATTTCCCTCCAAATTTTCTATTTCTCTTTTCATAGGTATTTATCGCTACTTCTAAATCCTCCTCTGAAAAATCTGGCCAATATTTTTCTATAAATACAAATTCTGAATAAACCAACTGCCAAGGTAAAAAATTACTTAATCTAATTTCTCCACTGGTTCTTATCAAAAGGTCTGGGTCTGGAATATCTTTTGTATATAGATAATTTTGTATTATTCCCTCTGTAATAGTAGCTGCATCCAGCATTCCATTCTTTACATCTTCTGATATAGCTTTAACAGCTCTCGTGATTTCATCTCTTCCTCCATAATTAAAAGCTATACATAAAGTTAATCCAGTATTGTATTTTGTCTTTTCCATTGCCTTCTTCATATTCTCTTGCAAATCCTCTGGAAGTGCCTCAATATGTCCGAAAATATTTATTCTTACATTCTCTGTATCAACAGCTGAAACTAAATCGTTCAAATAATTTTTTACTAGTAGCATTATTGAGCCAATCTCTTCTTCACTTCGTTTCCAGTTCTCAGTCGAAAATGCATACACTGTCAAATACTTTATTCCTATTTTATTTGCATATCTTGCAATTTTCTTTAGAGCTTCTGCCCCCTCCTTATGTCCAGCCTTTGTTGTGACTCCATGCTCTTTTGCCCATCTTCTATTGCCATCCATTATAATTGCAATATGATTTGGTATCTCATTCATTTAATTCATCCTTCCAAAAACTACTTTTGCCTGTTTTTTATATAAATTGCAAGTTCTTTTAAAAACTTTGCTTTATCACCATAATCTTCTAATTCTATTATTCCTTTTTCTGTTACTTTTTCTAGTTCTTCCTTCGCCTTTTCTAACCCGAAGCTTTGTCACAAACGTCACTTTCTTTTTCTCTCTATCATTTCCTACTGGTTTTCCGTAAAATTTTTTCGTCTCCTATCTCAGATAATATATCATCTTTAATTTGAAATGCTAAACCAATATTTTCCGAATAGTTTGTAACTTTCTCTATATCTCTTTCACTTGCTCCGTGCAATAATCCCACCAATTCTTACAGAAGCCTTTATTAATGCACCAGTTTTATTTTTATGCATATAATCTAAATATTGTCTAGATATTTCTGCACCCTCAAATTCTGTATCAACATATTCTCCTGCAATCATTCTATCTACTCCATTTGAAAGTTCATAAAATGCTCTTAATTTTCTTTCCTTTAATATTTCATTTTTTTCATTTAAAATATCTTTTATCACTATCATATATGCTAAATTTAATAATCCATCGCCCGCAAGTATTGCAGTTGCTTCATTAAACATTTTATGGCTTGTAGGCTTTCCATGCCTAAAATCGTCATTATCAATCCCTGGCAGGTCATCGTGAATTAGCGAAAAGTTATGTATCATTTCCATTGCAGAAGCAAATACAAAAGCATTTTCATAATCCTCTTTAAATAATCTATATGTTGAAATCATAAGAATAGGTCTAAGCCTCTTAGCAGAGCTAATTAAGCTATATTCCATTGCTTTAT
>JAAWCC010000042.1 GCA_022792975.1 Clostridia bacterium
CGGTAAAGTAAAAGTATTAATTACATACACAAAATCAAGTGAAGTAATAGCAATGTATAATGAAAACAATACTAGCACTCAAACCTCAGAAACAGACTCAGAAGGAGGAACAAGAACAATTGAAGAAAAGGGAGTAAACAAAGAAGTGATCTTTACAGAAGAAAACGGAGCAAGTGTACCAGCAACACAAACAATAATAAATCCAAAAGTAGAAGGAGTAATAGTAACGGCAGAAGGAGCAAACGACGCAAGCACACGTGCAAATATAGTTTCCGCAGTAGAAGCAGTAACAGGAGTTCCAACACATAAAGTTCAAGTATTCTCTATGAACTAAAAGGAAATTTTACTATCTTCATAGTAGTAATTCCAATAATATAAAAAAGCAAGGAGATAAGCAAATGAAAATTTTGAAAAAAAATCAATTAGCAATTTTAGTAGTCAGTTTGATGCTAATAACAGCAGGTTACCTAAGTTATGGAAGCAGCTATAATAACCAAACCATGGATATGTCAGCAAAACCAGATGAGGGTACAGGAATTAATCTAGCAGCTTTAGGAGACGCAGCATTGGTAAATACAAATGTAACAGAAGAAAACAAGCAGGATGGAGAAAAGAAGCAGGCTTCAAATGACCAAGAACAAAAAAAGGAGCAAGCACAAACTCAAACGCCAACACCAACAAAGACTCCAGAAGCAAAACAAACAAATACAAATGTAAGCAAATCAAATGATGAATATTTTACCACCTCAAAACTAGAAAGAAATGTAATGTATTCACAAATGACAACAAGATACCAAGAGATACTATCAAATAGCACTGGTGCATCAGACCAAAAATCAATAGCCCAGGAAGAAATAAACAAAATAAACGATTTACAAAACGCAATAATGATAGCAGAGAACCTTCTGACTTCAAAAGGCTTTACGAAAAACATAATATTCGTAAATGGAGAGAGCATAAGCATAATAATAGGAAAAGAAAAGCTAGAACAAGATGAAGTAGCTCAAATCCAAAATATAGTCTCAAGAGAGTTAAAGGCTAATGTAGAAAATATACATATATCAATGAAATAGCAAGAAGGTGTAAACAAACATATAAGCAGAAGATAAAAAGCCTCTCCCTTAAGAAATATCACAAAGGATATCTCTAAAGGGAGAGGCTTTAATGCATTGAATCTACTTATTATTAAGTTGTATTCAGAGTTAAAAATTCTAACAATTATAAGGGAAGACTAGGAAGTTTGAAATTTAAAGGGCTCCCATCCTCTATATCCTGCATGGAAATAAGAATATCCCTCGAAAGCGCAATCAAAGGTCGAAAAGAGAGCCTCCAACCAGTATCATTGGAAAATGGGAGATTGTGCAATTTGCCAGAAATAACTGCCTTATATCCGAATTCATTGTTAAAGTTGCCTAAGTGAACTTCGCGGTAACTAAACTTAATGGAGGTCCAAAAGGCAGTAGGCAATTTTTTCAAATGCGTTGGCATAGCTTCCATAAGGTTAATGTTTGTCTCAAGCCATTCACATCCGATAGCACGTAAATGAGTATTTCCGTGGCATTGGGCGTAAATTCGCAATACTTCAGCCATATATTTGGGGAAATCCATGCGATCAAAAATCCTAGATGATGGAGATACCATATCAGTAGTCAAATAGATTCTCCCGCGAAATTCTCCGATAGGATAGTATCCAAAGGCTTCCTCCTGACATAAAATTTCCTTTAGAATTTTTTTATCTCTGCTTTCTAATGAACTTGAGTTCAAAATTTCAAGAGAATCGGTGCTGGGATGATACGCAGCCTTGAGTTCATGTGGATTTTTTACGCCAAGGTTTTCAGGACACTCGAGTAAAGCTGCATAGCTAACCCATTTTTTCGTATTAAGCATGTTAGTCTCCTTTAAAAGTGATAAAAGCAGTAAATTAAGCTAAAATATCTCCTCACCTTCGTATTAGAATTATAAAACCTCACTTTCTTGTTTTTTGCAAATATTGCTTCAACAAAATTTGTGCCTTTTAAAACAGTTCAATTATAACAAAAATTATGTAAAATGTCAATTTAAACTAATGCATATTAATTTATCCTTAATTTTAATATTAAAATCCATTTTTAATTGGAGTTGAGTTTAGTTTTATACAAAAATATGATAAAATATAAGTGAGATACTGTGTTTGGAGAGTTTCGGAGGTATCATATGAGTGAAAATAAACATTTAACTTTGGATGAAAGAAACTTTATTGAACAGGAACTATCTAAAAACACTACATTTAGAGACATCGCAAAAACTTTAGGAAAAGACCCTACTACAATTTCTAAAGAAGTAAAAAAACATAGGATAAGAAAAGAAGGTCAAGCAATTCATGTTGGATTTAATCATTGTGCTAGAAAATACAATTGTCACAGAAAAAATATTTGTAATAACACTTGTAACAAAGAATGTAGGCATTGCATTCATTGTTACAAAGTATGTTCTGATTTTGAAGATGGTATTTGTCTTAGATTAAAAAGAGCTCCTTTTGTTTGTAATGGATGTACTGAAAAATATGGTTGTAAACTTACTAAATATTATTACAGAGCTTTACCTTCTTTCAATAAATACAAAAGTACATTATCAGAATCCAGACAAGGTATTAATATGACTGACCTAGAATTGTCTAATTTAGATAAAATTGTATCTCCTCTTGTGAAAAAAGGACAATCAATATCTCACATTTATCAAACTCATGATTTTCCTTGCACTAGGTCAACCTTATACAACTATTTGTCTAAAAATTGTTTTTCGGTTGGTCCTATTGATTTACCTAGAAAAGTTAGAATGAAGAAACGTAAACAGAGAAAAACAGAAACTAGAGATACTCAAGCTAGAACAAATCGTACTTATGAGGATTTTCAAAAATACATGGAATTACATCCTGAACTACCTATTATTGAAATGGATACTGTTGAAGGTAAAAAAGGTGGAAAAGTATTACTTACTTTATTATTTAGAAATTCAAGACTAATGCTTGCTTTTCTATTACCTCAAAAGACACAAAATGAAGTTTTAAATATATTTAATATACTTGAACATAAACTTGGTAATGAGCTATTTGAAAAGACATTTCCTATTATTTTAACTGATAATGGTACAGAATTTGGCAATCCTTCAGCTTTAGAATTTAACAGCGAAGGTGTTTCCAGAACTAGAATATTTTACTGCAACCCTAGAGCTTCATATCAAAAAGGAATGATTGAGAAAAACCATGAGTTCATTAGATATGTTTTGCCAAAAGGCACCTCTTTTGATGAGCTTCTACAAACAGATATTGACAGAATCATAAATCACATCAACAGTTTGGCTAGAGCTAGCATTAACTGGACAACACCTTATGATTTAGCAAAGTTATTTTTAGGTAAAGATGTTTTAAAAAAGTTGAATCTCTCTAAAATTCCAAACGATGAGATTCAACTCAACAAACACTTACTAAAGAAAAACTAAAAGCAAGTTTTAAATTACTCCGAATACAGTATCAATAACTGAATTTAGTATTATACACAAGTGGAATTTACTCTAATACAAAAAATTCCAGTTGTGTGTTTGCCTTACAATTTCTCTTTAATTTATTTTAATTATATCATATTTTTTATGATTTTACTATATTAAAATGTGAGAAAATCCTTGAAAACTTGAATTTTCTTTCATACTTTTAATTTTTTTACAAAGTGGAATTTACTTCTTTAATTAACCATTTTCTTATTTATATGTACGCTAGCTTGCTTTTCTCAATTGTTTATGATATAATGTATACATAAACTTATATGGAAGGAGGTCTTTTCATGAAGCGGTTTTTCTTACTTATGCTAGTTCTACTTATGCTTATAGTCATATGCTCCTGCGGTCAGAAAAGAGAATATACTGAAGAGCAGCAAAAAATAATTACTGCTCTGTATAATCACAAAACTGCAGGAGAAAATATGCAGAAGCACTATAATGGGCTAGATGAGGAAAACCAGAAGCTTATGCTTGGAGTGACTAAGGCACTCTATCAAGCAAATGCGAGAGAGTATGCCTCGGCAATTTCTCTGCTGCAAATGACAAGTGTTGTTTTGCCAGAAGATTTGCCTGATACTCTCCCAGATTTTCAAGAGTAGTGGAAGACCAAACAAATGGGGGCACAGTTTACAGCTGCTGCCCCCGTTTATTATATTTATATAATTATATTATATATTAATTCGAAGCTAAAATTATGTACATTTAATCTATTATCATATTGGCTGTTATAATCGTATTTAGTGTAGCTTCTGGTTTACATATATATACATCTCTATTTATATCTTCTCCAGCTAATATTCTATTTAATTTTATTATTGTATATAAATCATAATGATATTCCTTGCTTCCTCCATCTTTATATACAACTGGCTCTATAATGTCTTTATCTGCCTTATCTAAAATATCCTCTATGGTTATTTTATCCTCTTCTAATGCCTGTTTTAGGGAGGTTTCTTCTCCAGCTATTACTATATTTACATTCACATCATAACCATATATACTATAACCATATTTGTCATTTTCATTTTTGTCTATTATTCTAACTACATTACTTGCTGATTCTGATTTTGGAAATTTATCATAAATTTTTATTTTAAATTCTTCAGCTTCTTTTGCCTCAAAGACCATCCATTTTTCATCAATTAATATTTCTATTTGATTTTTATCTCCATATTGATAATTATATTCTCCCTTAAAATTTGCTTGATTATTTTCTTTTGGTATTTCATTTTCAGGTATATTAGATACTATTTTCCCATCCATTACTCCGGCAACGAAATTTATGCTCGCTTTCTTTTTCTAAATCATAATATAATTTATTATCTACTTTTACAATTCTTCCTAAATTCTCGTTATTATTTTCTCCATTTGCATTTTGCTTACCTTCGTTATCACTTATATTTGCCGAAACATTTTGCTTCTGAACTGTCTTAGTCAAAAATAAAACTCCACACATAATAATCAATATAAAAATTAGAATTCCTATTAGTATTTTTTCGTTTTTCTTCATTTTTACCACCTATTTAACCTTTCTATTATTTAGACGTTTTATTTTTGCTTTTTAGTTGGTATTTTATAAAAAAACTTAAAAAAATTACTGTAAAGATTAAAAATATTCCTGATATCCCTAATATAATTAAGCTTAAATTTTGATTATTAATATTTATTTTTGGCTCCTCATTAATGACTATTTCATTCTTTATACTATTTTCAGCTATATCATTTTTAATAATTTGAGAATTATCATTCTTTTGCTCCTCCATTTTTTTGTCTTCTGTATAGTCATTCACACGATTTATATCTACCTTCTGATTTAATTGTTCATTTTCAAGCTGCTCTTGCTTTGGTGCTACTTTATCTTTAATAAATATTGCTTTTAAGCCCATAATAAATGTTAAAATAAACATACATATATTTCCAATTAAAAATTCTAA
>JAAWCC010000043.1 GCA_022792975.1 Clostridia bacterium
CCTTTTCATGAGGTGCTTTTATAGCTATCTTATCCTCTACAATCTTTGCCTCATATTTATCTTCTTTTAATATTTTCTCAGCTTTTTTAACATCGTTTACTGAAATAAGAGTCTCCTGGGCTTGATGCTCTTCTTGTTTTTCTCCTATTTCTTCTACTTTGACTATTTTTCCTTTATTAATTACTGCAACTTTATCACACATTAATTCCATTTCTGTTAAAATATGAGAAGAAACAAACACTGCTGTATTTTCTTTTCTCGATATGTCTTTTAGAATATCTCTCAAGTGCTTAATTCCTGCGGGATCCAGTCCATTAGTTGGTTCATCTAATATAAGCAGCTTAGGTGAATGAAGAAGTGTAAGTGCAAGTCCCATTCTTTGCTTCATTCCGAAGAGAATACTTAGAAACCTTCATTTTAGCAGCATCCTTCATATCTACTAATTCTATAATTTCATCTACTCTTTTTGCAGCTACATTTCTTAATCTTGCATACAGCTTCAAGTTATCAAGTCCTGTCATATATCCATACATATCAGGATTTTCTACTATTCCGACTTGAACCTTCCATAGCCTTTTCAAATTCCTTTTTTACATCAAAGCCATTAACCTTTATCTCTCCTTCGTCTATACTCAAAAGTCCGAAGTATCATTTTAATTGTTGTAGTTTTTCCGAGCACCATTTGGTCCAAGAAATCCGAAGATTTCTCCTGCATTAACCTCCAAATTTATGCCATCTACAACCTTAGATTTTCCAAAAAACTTGCTTAAGTTTTTTATTTCCAATATTTTTTCCATAAATTTTCCTTTCTCTGACTAATAAACCATCATATTAGTTACAGTTGAATAATCCTGATATTGTAAATCAGCATATACTACTTTCCAAGCTCCATTTATCTTTTGAAGAGTCATTGTTTCCTCTGGAGAACTAAAATCGACTTTTCTAGATAATTCATCATCTTCTTCTAAATATTTAATCTCTTTATTAACTTTGGAGTTGAAAGTAACAGTAACTTGGTCAGCATCAAAGGCAAATTTCTTAAACTTAGTTATCTCTTTATTAAATTTAGTAACAAAAGAATTAGTAGGCTCATTATCACTTTCTAAAAATTCTTCAAATCGCTCTTTTTGCATCTTAACTGCTAAATTATTGTCAATAATTTGCTCTTTAGCTCCTGACTCAAATTTAAGTACTTGTGCAGTTACAGCTGATTTTTTACCTGCCTCTATTTGCTTTCTTTGTTCCTCCGTTAAATCTATTATGTTATATAACTTTTGATCATTTTCAGAAAGAACAGCACATTTATTAATAAATTCAATATAATCTCTAACAGCACTTTCAATAGCAGGTTTATCTGCATTTCTACTAACTTCAATACTTATAATGTATATAGCTAAGATTAAAAGTACAATCAAGGTAAGTGCAAAGCCTTTATTAATTTTTCTCAAATATTTCATGGTATCTCCTCCTTTTCGTATCTAATTATACTTCGTTTAGAAGCTGAATTCAAGTATTTAATAAAATATTAAGCAATTCTCCTGCTTCCATTTAAATAAAAAAATTTTTTAGCTTCTCTCAAAAGGGCAAAAAAATCCCCCGCATAAGCCGTATTATGCAGAAATTTTATGGACCTGTATATATACAGGTGGGTGCCTTCCTAAATACTTCTGGGTTTCTTACTATTATCTCATGTAAGCATACACGCCATATTCAGAGTCCAGGCTCCCGTTCCATTGCTTTGTAGGTTCTAAAATTTCCTTAAAGTACGAACTATGCAGGGATTTGTTTTATTTAATTATTATATTTATTGTAACATACTTCTAAGTTTTTTTCAAGTATTTTTCAAACTTTTTATACACCATTTTTCTATCTTTTATTACATTATTGATTCTCAGAAGTAGTTGTGTTATTTTCTTCTACCTCACTTTGATTATCACTGTTTTCTGGTGTTGGTGTTGCATTATCAGTAACTTCTGGTGATGGGCTTGGGCTTGGAGTAGAGGTTTGTTCTTCTTCATATCCACCAAGTTTTTCCTTCATTAAAGTTATTAATTCCATAGCATAATATGTTTTATCATTACGAACCATATAGTATGTAGTTTGTCCACCACTTGTTAATGAATATATATATTGGAACATTAATGGTAAAAGTAAATCTCCTTTTGTGCTTATTCCTCCATATACTCCATCTTTTGATACTACTATTACTTTTGAGTTACCTATTGTTAATGCATTATTTACAACTTTATCTGTAAGATTATCATTTATACATCCTATTGTATCATATTCAGGCTCTGCTATTTTTTCTCCATTTATGTTAAATAGTCCCCATTTTTCATTTAAGCATACTGGAATAATTGTATCATATAAAATATATTGATTTGCAATTCTATCACTTGGAAATTCTGATGTATCTATACCAATTTTATCATATTCTATATGTATAACTAATTCTTCTGAAGAATTTATTACGCCATATTTTGAAAGACTCTGCACTAAATAGTATCCCCTTTTGCTATCTAACATTTTTATATTATCATATTGAACATTTATTTTTGTCTCTCCACTAGCATATGCAATTCCAACTTTATCACTTGAATTTGTTATTATAAATTCCTCTGCTCCTTCAATGAACTGTATATTTTTATATCTAGGACTAATTACTTCTCTATTTGTTGTTGCATTTATTACTCCAAAATTTCCAGTTGTTTCTTTTGAGGCAACAATTAAACCATATACTAATGCTTTTTGGTTATTAAATTCTTCACTTAACTCATCATATCCATAATTTGCAATATTATCTCTATAATATTCAACTAGATATGGCAAAGTTTGTATCACAATTGTATTTAATGTCTTATCATAGTGAAAAACTGAGTTAAAGCCTTGTGAAAAGCCTTCTGCACTTACATATAACCTTCCATTGGTTTCAACTACTGGTGCTCCCATTTGTACACTCTCATAATCAGCATCACTTTCTGGTGGTACTTTATTTATTAGTCTTGAATTTAAGTAAAATGATGTTGTTTCTGTTCCATCAATTGCTTCTACATACATTTTGCTTGTATCTTCTGCATTTACTTTATATTCTCCATTATGTGCTTCATATCCAACAAGTGGTGCTATATCTTGAATTGATACATATACTTCTCCAGAATTTTCTGCGAAAAGGAAAGTATCCTCATTGATGGTAACTTTTTTACCATCAACAGTTACAGAAAGCTTATTTTTCTCTACTTGCATCATAAGTATAATTATAGCAATAACAATTAATACTGTTATTACAATTAATACTGATATAATAGTCATTACTTTATTGCGTGGCTTTTTCTCTTTTTTCATAAAATCCTCATCTTGTTCTATTTTCACACTAAAACCTCCTTTTATTCATTGGTATAACCATATTTTTTATAAAATTCATTCCTGAAATTTAATAAATTATCATTCTCTATTTCTATTCTAACTCTTTCCATGAGTTTAGTCAAGAATTTTAGATTATGAATTGATAATAATCTTATTCCGAAGTATTTCATTTGCTTTAATCAGGTGTCTTATATATGCTCTAGTGTAATTTTTGCAGGTATAGCAATCGCACTCTGGGTCTAGATTATTCCAGTCTCTTTCAAATTCTTGATTTCTTACAACTAATTTTCCGATGTGATGTAAGAGCAGTTCCGATGTCTTGCAAGCCTTGTTGGCAAAACGCAGTCACACATGTCTATACCTCTTATTGCTGCTTCTATCAAATAATCTGGACTTCCAACTCCCATTAAATATCTTGGCTTGTCCTTTGGTAAAAATTGAGTTGTATATTCTAACATCTCACACATTAAGTCTTTTGGTTCTCCAACACTTAAGCCTCCTACTGCATATCCTTGAAAATCTAAGTTTACTAAATCCTTTGCTGACTTTTCTCTTAAGTCTTTATACATTCCACCTTGAACAATTCCGAATAGTCCTTGCTTCTCATTTTCTTTATGTGCTTCTTTACATCTTACAGCCCACCTTGTTGTTCTTTCCATTGAGTTTTTTGTATATTCATATGCTGCAGGATACTCAACGCATTCGTCAAAAGACATTATTATATCTGCACCTAATGCATTTTCTATTTCTATTACTTTTTCTGGTGTGAATAGATGCTTACTTCCATCTAAGTGAGAAGTAAATTCTACACCGATTTTCTGTTATTGTTCTTAATTTACTCAAGCTAAAAACTTGGAAGCCTCCACAATCTGTAAGTATAGGTTTATCCCAGTTCATGAATTTATGAAGCCCTCCTGCAGCTTTTACTAGGTTATGTCCTGGTCTTAGATATAAGTGGTATGTGTTCCCCAGAATTATCTGTGCCTCTACCTCCTCTTTTAATTCTTCTGGTGTCATTGATTTAACTGTACCAGCTGTCCCTACTGGCATAAATATTGGAGTTTGTATGTCACCATGTGGAGTATGTATTATACCTCTTCTTGCTCCTGTTTGCTTGCATTCATGCAAAAGCTCATAAGTTATCGCTTTACCCATTTTCTTTTACCTCATTTTCTTCTTTTTTCTCTAAATCAGATGTACAATGTGCACATTTACTTGCCTTATATGGTACTTCTGATAAGCAATATGGACATATTTTTGTTGTTGGTTCTGCTGGCTTTTCCTCTACTTGCTCTTTTTTATTTGTTTTTTTCCTATTATGTTTTTGTATTGTTTTTTTTGCTTCTTTATTTAATTGTTCAAATTTCTTATTTATTTTATTTATATATTTTAAAACTAAAAATATTGAGAAGGCTATTATAAAGAAGTTGATAAGAGCATTTACAAATAATCCTATTCCAATTTCTGCAGCTCCACCTGCAACTACTATTTTCCATTGTGAATAGTCTATATTTCCTGTAAATATTGCTGTAAATGGCATTATAATATCGTTTACTAGAGAGTTTACAATTTTTTGAAACGCGCCGCCAATAACTACACCAACGGCTAAATCAAGTGCATTGCCTTTCATTGCAAATTCTTTAAATTCTTTTATAATCGACATTTTTCTTACCTCCTATTTAAAATTAGTGCTAGAGTTTTTAAGCCCTAGCACTTAATTATATTTAGTTTTCTTCTGGGTAAACGCTAACCTTCTTTTTGTCTCTTCCTAATCTTTCAAATTTAACAATTCCATTAACCAATGCGTATAAAGTGTCATCACTTCCAATTCCAACATTGGTTCCTGGGTGTATTTTTGTTCCTCTTTGTCTCATTAGGATATTTCCAGCTAGAACGAATTGTCCATCTGCTCTTTTTACCCCAAGACGTTTAGACTCACTATCTCTACCGTTTTTAACACTACCTTGCCCTTTTTTATGTGCCATGGTATTCTCTCCTTTCTAAAGTTTATATATTATTAGAAATTAAGCTTCTTTTTTAGTGGCTGGCTTTTTTTCTTCTTTTTCAGCCTTTTCTACTTTCTCAGTTTTTTCTGCTGCCATTTTTATAGATGTAATTTCTACTTTTGTGTATGGTTGTCTGTGTCCTTGTTTTCTTCTATAATTCTTTTTAGCTTTATATTTGAAAACAATTATTTTTTTGCCTTTAC